>JBOEFZ010000023.1:0-17579 GCA_050633165.1 Alphaproteobacteria bacterium
TCGTCGAAACCCCCGTCAATTTGAACAAAAAGCAAAAAGACCTGATCGCCCAACTCGATAAAGATTTCGGCACAGACACCAAAGGCAACAAAGCCTCCGCCAACAAACACTCCCCCGAATCCAGCGGCTTCATGGGCAAAATGCGCGATTTATGGGATGATTTGAAGGAGTGATAGCGTGAGGTAGTAAATTAGCGGATTAGTAATTGAGTATTTCCTCTAATCCACTAAAGTACTCAATAACTAACCTACTAACACACTAGGTCACAATGACACAAAAAATCGGCATAGTCGGCTACACAGGCCGCGTAGGACAAATCCTTATTAACGAACTCCAATCCGGCGCTTGGAGCGGGTTAGAACTCGCAGGCGGCGCAGCCCCCGACGCGAGCGAAGCCCCCTATTTCACCACCCAAACCCCCGAAGAATTATTCGAGCGCAGCGATGCCATCATCGATTTCACCCGCCCCGAAGCCACCATCGAACACGCAAAAATCGCCGCGCGCACAAACACAACCCTCATCGTCGGCACAACCGGCCTCACCACGGATGACGAAGAAATCCTCCATGAGGCCGCAAAATCAACCACCATCCTCTACGCCGCGAATATGAGCGTCGGGGTCAACATGCTCCTCGCCCTCGTCGAGCAAGCCGCAGCACGTTTAGGCCCCGAGGATTGGGACATCGAAATCTTCGAAAGCCACCATAAACACAAAGTCGACGCCCCCTCCGGCACAGCCCTAGCCATCGGCAAAGCCGCCGCCGCCGGACGCAAAGTCGATCACGAAACCGCAAAAGTCACCGCCCGCGACGGCATCACAGGCGAACGCGAGCAAGGCACAATCGGCTACTCGGTCGCCCGCGGCGGCGATGTCGTCGGCGAACACACCGCCTATTTCTACTCCCAAGGCGAACGCATAGAGCTCACCCATTTCGCCACAAACCGCGCCCTCTTCGCCCGCGGCGCGCTACGTGCCGCCAAATGGACCGCCGGAAAACCCGCCGGCCTATACTCCATGCGCGATGTTTTGGATTTGTAAGGGTAAGATAGTAGGTTAGTGAACAAGTGAAATAGTAAACCACCATCCCACTAAACCACTCACAATACCCCCTCAACCCCCAACAAAACCTTCTTCCGCGCCGATCCCCACATATAATTATCAATCACCCCACTCGCCCGTATCACACGGTGACAAGGGATCAGCACCGAAATCGGGTTAGCCCCCACCGCATTCCCCACCGCGCGCGAAGCCTTCGCCGTGCACACATCCTCCGCAATATCCTTATAGGTCACAATCCCCCCACACGGTATCCGCAACAACGCCTGCCACACCTGAAGCTGAAAATTCGTGCCATATAGGTCAAGCGGCAAAGCCGTCCCCACATCTGCCCCGCGCCAAATCGCCAATAGCTGCGCCGCCTCCGCCGCTACCGCCGCATCATCACGCATCAAATCCGCCAAAGGCCACCGCCGCCGCAGCTCCGCCACACTCGCATCCGCCGCACCATCAACCATAAAGGACAACCAACACACACCGCGCGCGGTCTTCCCGATAATCACCGCGCCAATCTCACTCGGCACCACACCATAAGTAATGAGCAGCCCCTCCCCACGCCGCTTCACCTCCCCCGGTGTCACGCCCTCAATCCGCACAAACGCATCATGCATCCGCCCATTGCCGGAAAAACCACCAGCATAAGCCGCATCCAACGTCGCCTCCCCCCGCTCAAGCGGCGATCGCGCCACTCGCATATGCATATATTCCACCAACTGCCGCGGCGAAACACCGACATAGGCCTTAAACATCTTTTGGAAATGCCCAATATCCTCAGGTGCCTCATACCCCGCCCGCGCCGCCAAAACCTCCAATGAAGGACGCTCCTCATAATGCGCAACCAGATAATCAATCACCTGCGCCAAAATATCGTATCGCATTTCCTCTTGAACCATACCCCATTGAGCCATAGCCTATCCCCCAAGCCAATCCGAATTTTGGGAAAGTATAGTCGTTTCGATTAAAAATAATACAGCCAGCGAAAATTTTCGGCTTTTCAAAAAATGAACGTAAGCGTATTCAAATACGTGCGGCTTATTTTTTGAAAAACGATAATTTGCAGCACTGTATTATTTTTAAGCGGAATGACTATACAATGCCCCTCATGAAAAAAGCAGACATACAAGAATTTTTCACCCGCATGCGCGCACGTGATCCCGCGCCCAAGAGCGATTTAAACTGGAGCAACGCTTACACCCTACTCGTCGCCGTCACCCTATCGGCCCAAGCCACGGACGAAGGTGTCAACCGCGCCACGAAAAACCTCTTCCCAATCGCCGACACACCGCAAAAGATGCTGACCCTTGGCCTAGACAGCCTAAAAGAGCACATCAAAACCATTGGCCTGTACAACAACAAAGCCAAAAACGTGCTCAAGATGGCGCAAATCCTAATTGATGATCATGATGGCGAAGTCCCAAATACCCGCGAAGAACTCATCAAACTCCCCGGTGTGGGCCGCAAAACCGCCAATGTCGTCCTTAACGAAGTTTTCGGACAACCAACCATGGCGGTGGACACGCATATCTTCCGCGTCTCAAACCGTATGCAAATGGCTCCTGGCAAAAATGTCGATCAAGTCGAACAAGCCCTTCTCAAACGCGTGCCCGATGAATTCATGCTCCACGCCCATAGCTGGCTCATCCTCCACGGTCGCTACACCTGCACCGCCCGCAAACCCAAATGCGAGGAATGCATCGTCAGCGACCTGTGCACCGCAAAAGAAAAAACCATCTGATCGTCATTGCAAAGCACGCAGTGCTGAAGCAATCCATCACCTACTCTTGCCGATAATTCCGGAGCTGGATTACTTCGTCGCGATGCTCCTCGCAATGACCGAAATACCCCTAACGATGCGACTGCATCGTCGGCAACCATTTGTCGCCCCGCCGGAGGCGCGCAAGCGCCGCGAGGCAAACAAACCCAAAAATAAAGGAGGATCGCAACGCGACCCTCCTCATTTTTTGGAGATCAAATGAAAACTTACTTTCACATTTACTCAGAAACAGCAGCAGCCTTTGAGAAAAGACCACCATCGCTATTCGCCGGAGCAGGCGCAGCTTCCGCCGCCGCCTCCTTCACCGCTGCCTTCGCCTTGGGCGCAGCAGCCTTTTTCGTTGCGGAAGGCTTTTGCGCCGCCGCTTGAACCGCTTGCAACGGTGTCAATTTACCATCAATAACCGCGCCGGCCTCAATCTCGAGCTCTTTATAAGCAATAGAACCCGTAACCGTCGCACCTTCGCGCAAGGTCAAACGCCCTGTTGCAACGATGTCACCTTCAAAGCGACCGGAAATTTCCGCATCTGCAATTTCAACCGTGCCATAAAACACACCGCTTTCCGCAATCTCGAGCGTAGACGCACCCTTAAGCGCCGCCTCAACCGTTCCTTCAACCAGCAAATAATCACAAGATTCAATCTCACCGGACATTGTAATGCCGCGTCCAATTGTCAAACGACGATCACCTTCCGCCGCCTGCTCATCCGCCGCGTTATTGGCCGCTGCTGTCGCTGCATAACCGGGATATGTACCGGGATATGCGCTCGCTGCTGCTGGCTGATATGCCGGCACTGCCGGGGCTTCGTTTGCTTGTGTCTCTTGTGTATCTGTCATGGTGTCAGTATCCTTTTCGTTATTCGGAGTTTCGGGGGCTTGCTCAGTGTTACTTTCAGTATTGGTATTGGCTTCGATGCTATCATCTTCGGAAACCGCCTCAACGCTCTCCTCAATCTCGACAACATCCTCTTCAATTTCGATATCAACCTCTACGGTTTGATCATTATCCTGCACCACATCTTTTTCTTCACGCGGTGCGGGTTTTACAGGTTCAGATTTCACACGATGAAACATAGCATTCCCCACATTTGATAGTTAAAACAATGAAACTATTTTCGATACAAAGCGTTGCGAAAAAGCGCAAAACAAAAACAAAAAAGCTCCAACAATCTGTATTGATTAATTGAGCAATACCACGCACCCAAAACACACGCAACAAGAAAAGCGAGCATTAACAACACTTTCTGATAACAACTTGATTTTACTTGAAAAATTAAAAAATTTAAGAAACACCGCGTATCGAAATAATATCAATGAAAATGGTCATAAATTCGCTGCGCCACCGCCCGTGAAATCCCGCTAACTTTCTGCAAATCTTCCACCCCCGCATTGCTCACCGCCTTCGCTGATCCGAAATAATGCAAAAGCGCCTTTTTACGCTTCGCTCCAATCCCCGAAACACCATCAAGCGGGGAATCGCTGACCTGCTTTTGCCTGCGCGCCCGATGTGACCCAATTGCGAAACGATGCGCCTCGTCTCGTAAACGCTGCAGATAATGCAAAACCGGATCATTCACCGGCAAACGAAATCCCATTCGGCCATCCATAAAGAACTCCTCCCGCCCCGCATTCCGGTCCTCCCCCTTCGCAATCGCGACCAAGCACACCCGATCCAAAATCCCGTAATCCTCAAGCACCTCTTTACACACCCCGAACTGCCCCTTCCCGCCATCCACCAACAGCAAATCAGGCCAACTCGCATCATCCCCCGCCTCGACCTCCTTAATCGCCCGCTTAAACCGTCGCTCGAACACCTCGCGCATCATGCCGTAATCATCCCCCGCCCCCGCGCGCGTAATATTAAACTTCCGGTACGCATTCTTGTTAAAGCCATCCACACCCGCAACAACCATCCCGCCAACCATATTCGTCCCCGAAATATGGCTGTTATCATAAATTTCAATGCGCCTCGGCGGCTCATCCATTTCAAACAACTCCGCCACCCTGCGCAACATCGTCGCCTCCGAAGCCTTTTCGATCAAATTCCGCTCCAACGCCGCCAACGCATTACGCTTCACAAAATCCATCACCCGCTTGCGCTCTCCACGCTGCGGACAAGATATCTGCACCTTCGCGCCCAACCGCCCCGAAAACGCCTCCTCCAACAACGCCAACCCTTCCGGCACATGAGAAACAACAATCTCCTTCGCAATCGGCTTATTCTCGTAAAACTGCGCCAAAAAGGCCGCCATCACCGCCGTATCACCATCATCCGCGCTATGCCGTGGGAAATAAGAGCGGTTCCCGTAATTGCGCCCCGCACGGAAAAAGAAAACCTGCACGCAAACCTTCCCCTCCTTTTGCACCAACGCAAACACATCCGCATTTTTCAACCCCGCCAGATTAATATCCTGCCGCGCTTGGATAGAGCTAAGCGCCTTAATCCGGTCGCGATACACTGCCGCCACCTCATAATCCATCCGCGCGCTCGCATCCTCCATCACGCCGCGCATACGCTTTTGCATCTCCTGACTGCGCCCCTCCAAAAAATCCCGCGCCTCTTGCACCTGCGCCGCATAAACCTCCGCCGAAACCTTCCCCACACACGGCGCGGTGCAGCGCTTAATATGATATTGCAAACACGGGCGCGATCGATTGGCGAAATAGCTATCGGTGCAATTGCGGATCTGGAACACGCGCTGCAGGATAGCAATCGTCCGGTTCACATCCCCCGCTCCCGCAAACGGCCCGAAATAATCCCCCTTACGCCGCTTCACCCCGCGATGCTTCACTACCTGCGGAAATTCATGATCCGCCGGTATCACGATATAGGGGAACGATTTATCATCCCGCAGCAAGATATTATATTTCGGCTTCAGCTTCTTAATAAGGTTACTCTCAAGCAACAACGCCTCAGCCTCCGTATGTGTATGCACAAACTCCATCGCTCTCGTCTGCGCCACCATCCGCTGCAACCGTATCGGCAATTGCTCGAACCGCGTATAATTCACCACCCGTTTCCTAAGCGCCTTCGCCTTCCCGACATACAAAACATCCCCACGCGCATCCATCATCCGGTAAACCCCCGGCGTTTCGGGCAAATTCTTCACATACCCTGCAATCGTCTCCACCCCCGTTTGAATAGGGTTAATAGCATCATCATCCATACAAATAGATGTAATCCCCCCCGCCCCGAAAAACAACGCGCAAAGCTTAAAAACAAAAAAACACTTGCAAGCTATCAACATTACCGATTAAGAATACTACCTAGAGTAGAAAACGCGTATATGGAGAGATATTATGCAACACCACACAATTACCCACAAAATCACCAACACCCTCTTGTTCGAAGGCACATTCCCCACCTTCAAACATATGCTTGAAACCGCCATCAGCGAGGGCGAGAACCTATCCCACGCCGACCTCCGCTACAAAAACCTATCCCACGCCAACCTCGATGAAGCCTACCTCGCCCATGCCGATTTCACCGGCGCCAACCTCACTGGCGCAAACATGTCCGAAGCCAACCTATACGGCGCAAACCTAAGCCACACCGCGCTTCACAACACCTGCTTCGCCTATTCCGACCTGTCCGAAGCCGACTTCACCGGCGCGCATTGCGGCGCAACCGACATCGCCATGGCGTATTTGGATGAATGCACCTTTTCCGACATATCCTGCTTCACCCTCAATTTCAAACAAGCAACCTCCATGCAGAACTGCCGCTTCACCACACAAAACGGCGAAAGCTCCCACTTCTCCAAAGCCCCCATCATCATCAACGGCCTCATCGAAAGCCCCCTCATCATCACTGAAAACACCGCCTATATCGGCTATACCCAGCTCAATAAACGCCACCTCGAACGCATCCTCAAAAACGGTTTTAAAACCGATATCCTCAACCTTCCCCTCGCCGACGAAGCATGAGGCATACACAAGTATGAATAATTTTCTTGACACACAACCCTTAATTGCATTAAAACATTTTTCATATAAAAAAATAAGTTTTGTGTAAGGGATTTTTGGCATGCGCCTATATTTGCGTATTAAGCGGCTATTGGCCGTGTATATCGAAGTGGATAAAGATTTGGGGAAAATCCCAATATTAGAATACACTGATATGCAGGGGGAGTTGATCATCCAACTCCCCTACATTACGGTGATACTCTCACCACCGCAAATATTGCGCATGGAAGAACAACGTTTTACGAGCGGGCACAAACATGACAAAAGAAATAAAGGGATTCTTGCGCCTCCTGCGCGAGCTACAAAAAATTGACCCCGAATTCCCCCTGCAATACGCGGTCTGCCTCGCCGAAATCGCCCTGAACGAAGGCCTCTCCGTGACCGAGCTGTCCAAACGCACTGGCCTCGCCATCTCCACCACCTCCCGCATCGTCGGCGCCCTGTCCGATTTCCGCCAAAGCGGCCCCCCCTACCACCTCGTAAATCTAAAGATCTCAGAAACCGAACGCCGCCGCAAACACATAACCCTCACTGAAAAGGGCCGTGCGGCCATCGGCAATATCGCAAGGCTGATGTTTTCATAAGTTCAACTCAATCTTGACAAGTCATATATAAAAGGCTATATGGTTTACATATTAATAATGCAGGAGACCCAACATGAGTACCCCATTTGAAGATAAAATGAAAAAATACAGAACTGGCGGCAATACAGCACCTCAAGGTTTAGACACCCTAAGAGGTGTTTCTACCGGAGACTTTAACCAAGAGGCACCAACACAAAAAGGGGGAAACTTCGTCAAACGCATGCAGTCACACCAAATAAGCAAAGCCGAATTACCTGATGCTCGAAGAAATTGTACGCCCAATTCTTAAGCGCATGAAAAAATGGTGGGCCTGGCCGGACTTGACCATTCGCGCCGCGAATATCTTTTTAAAACAGGTTCAAGTCCGAGAGCAGGCATATAACAAAACGCACTTTAATCGCTCGATCGTGATAAATGGTGGGCCTGGCCGGACTTGAACCGGCACGTCCATACGGACAACAGATTTTAAGTCTGCAGCGTCTACCATTCCGCCACAGGCCCCCTTGAAAAAGCACATAAAGAATTACGGTGTTCAGCGCACAAATTCAAGCAGCAATTATCATTTATCCGAAACGAGCATGCATTTCGCCCCAATCAAGCCCTGACAACCGATCCTTCAAATTCGGATGCACACGCATATCGGAATGCAAAGACGCTTCAAAATTACCACGATTCAACATACCGACAAAATCCGGTACATCCAACGTCCGCCCCTTAGCACCTCGCCCAAACAAAAGCTGATGCCCATCTTCACGAAACACCAACATATTCCGCCCATGCCCTGTCACACGACCGCCGCTATGCTCGAACAACGTTCCGGCCAAAACCGACAATCTTTGCACATGCGACACATCTTCATGCATCAAAACCTTAGCCTCCGGAAACTCCTGCTGAAGTTCACGAAACGCATCCAAAACTTTAGTATCCGGATCATTCGGATGAGGTTGGGCAATTGCAAAAACCGGAATAAAACGCTCCCCGTCCCCGCCAAACGATATCGCATGCGCAATTTCCCCGAAATCATTCGCGCAGCCCTCATAAATCTCATGCGCAGCCCCAAAATAAACCGCCGCATAACGCTCCCTCCCCCAAAGCGGGGTTAAGTCACCAAAACCTTGGAAAGGCTTCTTTTCACCATTCGGGGATAATTCCTTAAACCCGTCAAATAAATGATCAAGCCCCGCCCGCCCCGCCAAAGCTTGATCAGGAAAAGCAACTGCCGCCGCACCGCCCGTTAAAAACCCTCGTCTCGTTAAACCCATTTTACCCTCCTTTTTTACGAATGATCATGACAAGATTGCAGGAAGTAATCGGCACGGCTGTCATAAACACCACCCTCAACCGCACCATCAACAAGCGCCATATCCCTACTATTCTGCCAATCAATCATATCTTGAACATTACAAGCATCCGCATGATCCGCACTCAACGAACCACCGCCATGCCCCGCATCATGCGACACAACCTCACCGCCCGCACCCGTCACAGCCTCATGCCCCACGCCATGCCCCATCCCGACCATATCGGACATGGAATGCAAACCGCTGCCCCATTCATGATTAAACGACCAAAGCTCGCCCGCATCATAAGCATTCCCAAGCGCCTGCAATCCGCTTGAAATATCAAGCCCGCCCGAATACATACTGACAAACATCTCGAGCCCCATCGCCGCCGAATCCGGAATAGAAGCCATAGGAAGCCCACCTGCTGCCGCTGCTGCACCACCGCTCGCTGCTAACGCTGCGAATGCGATGCTACCAACCATCACCCAATGCAGGGTATGGCTGTTAAAAATTTTCGATAACATGAAAACGCCCTTAAAAGCTCGCCTTAAGTCCGAACGTAATCGTATAATCACGCTCCAACTGCGGCCCGTTGAGGTTCTGATACAGCGGCACAGCAACATCAAAGCCCGCGCTATGCCCGCGCATCCATCCGCTCTGCCCTTTGAAATTAAAGCCCAATCCGGCCTCCACAACCTCACTGCCATAATTATCCGGATCCGCCGTTTGCACGGGCAACACAATATCCGCATCAATCCCGTCAATCGCCTCTTGCGTAGAAGCGCGAACAAACCCATTCACACTCACAACCGGATTCGCACGATACCCCGCCCACGCGGTCACGGAATGCTTATCCCCCCACGCATAACCCTCGTCATTCTCATCCTCAAGCCGGATCTCCGCCTTATATTGCGCGCCCCAACTATAATCCCCGCGATGCCCGTTATAGGTCAAACCAGGATGCAAATCATACGTCCCGCTCCCAAGCTGCATCGCATAAGGAAGGCGCACACGCGGACGCATATTCATCGGCGTAAGAACATTCCCCTCTTCGGTAATCGAACCGGTCGGCAAGCTCAGCTCCAAATTCAAATGCACATTATGCGCCCCCGCATCATGCAATTTCACAAGGCCGGAAAGCACAGTATCACCCCACCCTTCCGTATTCGTATCAAACGTCCCGAGAACGGTCGTACCCGCGCCCCCCTGATACGTCACATGGCTCATATCCTTCTCCATATACATCCCCATCGCCATCAGGGTAAGCCAATCCGTAGCGCCATACATCGCGCCGATCATATGCATATTCATACTCATTTCGGTCGGCACAACACGTAATGTCGGCGGCTGCCCTGCCACGCCGGAAAAACGGTTGGCAACGCTTGTCGCAATTTCATCATTCGATAGGCGGCTCGTACCGTTCCGGTTCTCCTCCATCATCATATGTGAACGCCGATAAGACACCATCCACTCGCCCTTGGGATGCATATGATCCCCCATAACCGATATCGGGGCGAGGGGCGCGACGCTATGATCATGCCCGCCATGATGCGCATGATTGTGATGATCATGGCTAGAAATTGAAACCTCCTGCGCGACGGCAGAATTAAAAGTAATGAAGCCGGCAACACCAGCCATAAGGATAAATTTAGTCATTATTTTGTCTTTTCTTAAAAATTAACGGTCAAAGCGTCATCCCTGCGAAAGCAGGGATCTGGTAGCTACAAAAACAAACAGATTCCTGCATGCGCAGGAATGACGATGTTAGGCATAGTAGATTTCAAGAAAAAACAGGCGGCCCACGCGGGGCATAAATCTGGTAATCCGCCAATAACGGAACACTAACCCCACCCGAAACCCGAAGATAAGAAAACGGCAAAACTGCAGAAACATAAACATCAACGCGGGAAACATCCCCCACCTGATGCGCTGCCGCGAAACAAAACGAACATTGCTCCATCGCCTCTAAATGCTCGGAAAGCGGCACGTCTTCGGCAAACGGATCAAACGCCCCATCCGCCTCAATCTGCTGAACACTCCCATCCGCCGCACAAATCTCGATCATCCCCTTACCGGAAATAAACGCACAAGCCGGCGAAATCCCCGCCATAAAAATAGCAAGCATTGTAAAGACAGAAATGTACAACTTCACATCGGACATAATTGTGATTTACGCGCCTTTCCCCCGTTTGTCACTCAAAAATTTGCACCGGAACATCATTCTCCCCCAACACACTAACAAGCGCATCCTCAACCACCTTCAACCGATCCACATCAACACCCCGCAAAACAACACTCACCGACCATCCACCATCGGCTTTAAACTTCGGATAGCTACCAATATCCACATCCTTATACGCATCTTGCACATCGCTCAAAATCACCGCCACATGGCTTTCCGGCGCGTCCACAAACACCGTCCGCGACACCATCGCCGCGCCGCCCTCAACCATCTCCAGAACATGATCAAACATCGCCTGCATAATCCGCGGCACACCCGCCATCACAAACACATTCTCAATACGAAAACCCGGCGCAGCCGACACCGGATTCAAAATCAAATCCAGATCCTCATAAATGGGCATATCCGCCATGCTCGCGCGCGCCTCGTTCAACTCCTCCGCCCCATAATGCGCGAGCAATATCTCATACGCCCCTACATGCCGCCCAAAACCCGCCCCAAACGCCCGCGCCACACAAACGGCGGTAATATCATCATGCGTCGGCCCAATTCCGCCCGTCGTAAACACATAATCATATTCCGCCCGCATCTCGTTCACCGCGCCGACAATCCGCGCCTCAATATCCGGCACAACCCGCACCTCCGCCAACGCAACACCATAATCCGCGCAAGCTTGCCCGATATATTGCGTATTCTTATCCAGCGTCCGCCCCGATAAAATCTCGTTCCCGATGATAATCAACGCGGCGCTTTTATTGCTTTTGGTTTTATTTTCAGAATTTTCCATGTATACCCACCTAATGATGACAGAAAAGAAATATACACCAGAAGGCATCGAACTCCACACCGAATCCGATTTCGCAGGAATGCGAAAGGCCGGTGCCCTCGCCGCCCAGGTCCTCGACATGATCACAGAGCACGTCCAGCCTGGCGTCACAACCGAAACGCTCGACAATCTCTGCCGCAAAATGATCGAGCAAAACGGCGCAATCCCCGCCCCGCTCAACTACAAAGGCTTCCCCAAATCCATCTGCACCTCCATCAATCACGTGGTGTGCCACGGCATTCCGGGGGATAAAGTCCTTAAGAACGGCGATATCGTCAATATCGACGTCACTGTAATCTTGGACGGCTGGCACGGCGATACCTCGCGCATGTATTGGGTCGGCGATAAAATTTCGGTCAAGGCAAAACGCCTCACCCAAGTCACCTATGATTGCATGATGCGCGGGATTGAGGTCGTAAAACCTGGCGCAACCTTGGGCGATATCGGCCACGCCATCCAATCCTACGCCGAATCCCAACGCTTCTCCGTCGTCCGCGATTTCTGCGGCCACGGCTTGGGCCGCGTTTTCCACGCCCCGCCAAGCATTGTTCATTACGGCGAAGCCGGCAAAGGCACAGTCCTAGAAGCCGGAATGTTCTTCACCATAGAACCCATGATCAACGCCGGCGATTACAAAACCAAAGTCCTAAACGACGGCTGGACCGCCGTAACCCGCGACCGAAGCTTAAGCGCCCAGTTTGAGCACACCTTAGCAGTAACCGAAGACGGGTTTGAGATTTTCACACATTCGCCAAAAGAGCTAAAATTTCCACCTTACACTTAAAAGAAACGAAAAATTATAGAACCTAAAAAAGACCATTCGTTAACAAAGAGAAATGCGGCGAAAATGTTGTTTTATGAGAACCGGCGCGCAGCGTACATAAAGTACGTGAGCACCGGAAGCGCAAGAAAACGACATTTGCAGCCCATTTATCGCAGGTAACGGAAGGTCTTTAAATCTCCGCCCCCTGATTGGCATCGGCCTCCGCCGCCATTTTCGCCTTCATCGCGCATTCCGTTACCTGCGCGCTAATCACCGCGCTTTGCGCTTCGCTAATTTTTCTCAAACCTTTTTGCAAATCAACTGACATACCCTTTTCTCCCGTCTGTTTTTATTAAAGTATCTATGATTAGATTATGTGAAAATTGTTAAAAAACCCTTATAATTTCACCCTGATTTAAAAGAAAAAAATCTGTGTTCATCCGCGCCCATCTGTGGTTAAAAATAACCATGACCGCCGACCAGACATCGCTGCTCCCGCCCGACAAACCGGCAAAGGAAGAACCCCATTACAAAGGCCACCGCCAGCGCCTGCGGGAGCGCTTCCTAAACAGCGGCGCAGAAGCCCTCCAAGATTACGAACTCCTCGAAATGTTCCTCTTCATGGCCATCCCCCGCCGCGACGTAAAACCGCTGGCAAAGGCACTCCTCGCCCAATTCGGCTCCCTTCCCGAAATCATGGCCGCCAGCCCGACCCAGCTCACCAAAATCAACGGCATCTCCGAAAACACCGCCGCCGGATTAAAGGGGATAAACGCCCTCGCCTCCCGCCTCCTCCGCCAAGACCTCGAAGGCAAGCCCGTCCTCAATAACTGGACACGCCTCATGGATTATTGCCATGCCACCATGGCGCATGAAACGCGCGAGCATTTCCGCATCCTCTTCCTCAACAAAAAGAACGAGCTGATCGGCGATGAAATCCAAGGCTCCGGCACGGTCGACCACACCCCCGCCTACCCCCGAGAAATCATGAAACGCAGCCTCGAGCTCGGCGCAACCGCCCTCATCCTCATGCACAACCACCCCAGCGGCGATCCAAAACCATCCCAAGCCGACATCGACATGACCCACCAAGTCATCCGCGCCGCCCAACCCTTCAACATCACCATCCACGACCACATCATCATAAGCCGTGGCGGCTACACCAGCATGAAAAACGAAGGTTTGATTTAAAAGCGCCGCCATTGTCCTCCGAAGCCTTGGCGAAGGGGGGAAGCATTGATAATATTTTACGCGAAGAAACGAAGCTACGAAGTTCCAAAATAATGACCACCCCAAAAACAAACCTCTTCGCATCTCCGCACCTTCGCGTTAAAAAATTAAAAACATTAACGCTCGCGCTGCTCTTACCTCTTTTATTACAAGCCTGCCAAACAGCCCCGCAAATCCCAACCTCCCAACGCCTCCAAACCGTAAAACAAAACCGCCTATTACAATTAGAACAAGACCTTAAAGAACAAAACCTAACCTTAGGCGCTCCCACCTTCATCCGCATATTCAAAGAAGAAAAAACGCTCGAGCTCTGGATTAAAAAAGAAAAACGCTACGAACCGTTTAAAAAATACGAAATCTGCAAATTCTCCGGCACGCTAGGCCCCAAACTCTTTGAGGGCGACCTCCAATCCCCCGAAGGCTTCTACGAAATCACCGCAAACCAATTAAACCCATGGAGCAAATTCCACCTCTCCCTGAACCTAGGTTTCCCCAACCAATACGACCGCGCCCATGGCCGCACCGGCTCCAACCTCATGATCCACGGCAACTGCAAATCCACCGGCTGCTACGCCGTCACGGATGAGTTCATGGAAGAAATCTACCTCCTCGTCGAAGCCAGCATCGCCGCCGGCCACCCCGTCCACATCCACATCTTCCCCTTCCGCATGACAGATGAGAACATGACCAAACACAAACACAGCAAATGGATCAATTTCTGGCAGCACCTAAAACACGGTTATGATCAGTTTGAAAACCACGAATAAAAGCGCCGCAGGCACTTAACAATTTTTGAACCACAGCGCACACAGCGAATGCACAGCGCGTTCAGTACCAACAAGACGTGAAAGCGCTGTGACTTCGCTGTGTGCGCTGTGTTTAAATAATGCCCCCTCACCACTTGAACATTCGCGTCCATTCGTGTTTATTCGTGGTTCAAAAGGTAATTCAAATGAAAAAATTTCTCATCACACTCGGGGTCGTGTTTCTAACCCCTATTATTCTATTTTATGTTTTATTTGCCGCTTTTAGACTAGTCGACCTAATTGAAACTCGGGATTTTGAAAGAAACCTCAATAACAACAATTATGAAGAGATATGCATCGCTCACAGCTATTCAGTGAGAACAAGTGACGAGAACTCAATTACATTTGAAGATCGTGTTGTCCAACTTGATAACTGGAACGCCATGAGCGCAGACGATGCTGCTTGGGTTATCATAGGTTTAAAAGCCGATGGACAAAAAGAGGTTTATCTTTTAGGTAAAGCCACTGCAGAAAAACACTTCAAACAAACCGATAAGAATTTTTGTATAAAAACAACCAAGAAAGACTAAAACATGATCCCGCGTTACAGCCGCCCCGAAATGGCAAATATTTTCGAACAAGAAAACAAATTCAAAATCTGGCTAGAGGTTGAAACCCTCGCGCTCGAAAAAATGGCGGAGATGGGTACAGTGCCGCAGAGCGCGGCAAAAGCCCTGCGCGAGAAAGGCAATTTCGACGTCAAGCGCATCAATGAAATCGAAGCCGAAGTCCACCACGACGTCATCGCGTTCCTCACATCCGTCGCGGAATTTGTCGGCGAAGACTCACGCTACGTCCACCAAGGCATGACCTCCTCCGATGTCATCGACACATCCTTTGCCGTCATGCTCACCCAAGCCGCCGATTTAATCATCGCGGATCTAGACAAACTCCTCGCCGCCCTTAAAAAGCGCAGCCTTGAGCATAAAGACACCTTATGCATCGGGCGCAGCCACGGCATCCACGGCGAACCAACAACCTTCGGCATGAAGCTCGCGGGGCATTACGCCGCCTTTGCCCGCGCCAAAAAACGCATGATCGCCGCAAAGGACGAGGTAAGCACAATCACAATCTCCGGCGCGGTCGGCACCTACGCCACCGCCGATCCGGCAATCGAGGCACATGTCGCCGATAAACTCGGCCTCCGCCCCGAAACCGTCGCCACCCAAGTCATCCCGCGCGACCGCCACGCCATGTTCTTCGCAACCTTAGGCGTCATCGCCTCCTCCATCGAAAACCTAGCCGTTGAAATCCGCCACCTCCAACGCACCGAAGTCCGCGAAGCCGAAGAATATTTCGACAAAAAGCAAAAGGGCAGCAGCGCAATGCCGCACAAGCGCAACCCCATCGGCACGGAAAACATGACCGGCCAAGCCCGCATCATCCGCGCGGCGGTAACACCAGCCCTTGAAAACGTAGCCCTATGGCACGAACGCGACATCTCGCATTCATCGGTCGAGCGCACCATCCTTCCCGACGCGCTAATCTCCGCCGATTACGCCATCAACCGCCTCGCCGGAATCATCGACAAGCTCCTCGTCTACCCCGACCGCATGATCCACAATCTGGAAATGACCGGCGGATTAGTCTTCAGTCAGCGCACCATGCTCGCCCTCACCCAAGCCGGAATAAGCCGCGAAGACGCCTACCGCATCGTGCAAAAATCCGCCATGGAAGTCTGGGCCGACCGCTCCACGGGCAAAGGCACAATGATGCTACGCGATGCGCTTGAGAGTGATCCGCAAGTCACAGAAAAACTTGACTCCGCCGCCCTCGACGCTATCTTCAACTACGATGCTTACACAAAAAACATCGAAAGCGTCATCAACCGCGCATTAGCCGAATAAGGAGACCGTCATGAAAGGCGATAAAAAAGTAATTCAATTCTTAAACGAAGCCCTCAAAAAAGAATTAGGCGCGATTAACCAATATTTCCTCCATGCCCGCATGCTCGATGATTGGGGCGTGACGAAGCTAGGCAAGCACGAATACAACGAATCAATTGAGGAAATGAAACACGCCGAAGAGCTGATCGACCGCATCCTCTTCCTCGAAGGCCTCCCAAACCTACAAGAAGTCGGCAAACTCTATATCGGTGAAAACGTTAAAGAAATCCTCGAATGCGACCTGAAAATCGAACTCGATGGCGTTGCAAACTATAAAGAAGCCGTCGCCTACGCCGAATCTGTTAAGGATTTCATCTCCCGCGACCTCTTCGCCAAAATCCTCGCCGACGAAGAAGGCCATGTAGACTATCTGGAAACCCAACTCCAGATGATCGAGGATATGGGCATCCAAAACTACATCCAACTCAATTCACAAAGCCCGCTTGATACAGGTGCATAAAAAAGCTCAACCGGAAGAACAAGATTAAGAAGCCCACACAATCGTGGGCTTTTTTTTACATTAAAAATGAGAATGACTTGCATTCCCCACCAAAGCCATCCATATTACCCCTGTAAGTACGAATCATTCTCATACGCATTCAATCAAACAGATTTTTATTGCGACGAGGCATGAGGAACGAAGCGTATTTTAATATGTGAGCGACGAACAACAATACTCACAATGAAAATATGGACGATTGAATATGTACATTTGCCTCTGCCATCCATTCTCGGACAAAAAAGTAAAAGCGCATCTCGACGCCAATGGGAAATCGACCGTAGCGCAGACTTATTCCGCATGCTCGGGCGGGGAAAACCCCAATTGCTGCCAATGCCTTGAAACCCTCAAAGACATCGTAAAAACACACAATAAATCTGTCGCGGTTTAAACTCCTCCTTGCCTTCCCCCGCTCCTTATGGCACGACTAAATAAATCAAAATCAAATGGGGATTTTAATGCTAAAAACACTCACACTTATTATCGGGAGCCTTATACTCATGACATCAACATCTGAGGCGGCAAACCCCGCCGACACACTTAACCTTGAACTTTCAACCGGCGGAACGGTCACAATCGAACTCCTCCCCGACCGCGCACCGGGTCATGTCGAGCGTATCAAAACCCTCGTCCGCGATGGTTTTTACGACGGTATCGTCTTCCACCGCGTCATCGATGGCTTCATGGCACAAACCGGCGACCCAACGGGCACAGGACGCGGCGG
>JBOEFZ010000024.1:0-19359 GCA_050633165.1 Alphaproteobacteria bacterium
CGCGCATAAACCTCATCCGCCAACACCCAAATCCCGCGTTCCCGCGCAAATTCCAAAATGGCGCGCATTTCCTCTGGTGTCGCCGTCCATCCGGTGGGGTTTGACGGGCTAACAATCAACATCACCTTGGTATAGGGCGTAACAGCCGCAAATAATTTATCAAGATCAAGGCTCCATTGGTCATCCTTATAATCCAGCGGCACCTGCGTCGTACTCGCCTGCGTCAACTCCACCGCGCCGAGGAGATTTTTCCAAATCGGCGTCACCGCAACAACATTATCCCCCTTATCGAGCAATGCCGCGAGCGAAAGATGCATCGCCGTTGAGCCAGATTGCGTCACAAAAACCCGATCCGAAGCAATATCCAGATCATAAATCCGCGCATAATAATCCGAGAGCGATTGGCGCAAAGATTCCAACCCCAAAGTCGGCCCATAAAACGTCTTCCCGTCCCGCAAGGCATTGCTAACCGCATCCACAATGAAATCCGGCGTCGGTACATCGCCTTCACCTTGGCCCATCGTAATCATATCCTGCTTACCGGAGGCATAACTCATCATCTCCACCCCCGGATTAGCAGTGAGTGCATGCAGCACAGGGCGAAACTTACTCGTCCCGCGGATTTCATTTACATCTTGGTCTTCTGGTCTAATCGCATTCATAACAATCTCTTTCACGTCTATACGCGTTACCGGCAGATATATAATCTACCTTTGCTTCATTTTTAATTTTGGAAAATTTTCTAGGGCGTGCGCTTTCGCACTATGAAACGAACACAGAGCGGCTAAGCCGCCGCGTTCGCCGCGGCCGCGTGTGCAAAAATTGCTGCTGTGCGGCTCAAAGTATTCATACACCTATAAAAACCATGAATAATATTGCCATGCAAGAAATTTCTTAACCTAACATCGTCATTGCGAGCGCAGCGAAGCAATCCATCACCAGAACTCACGGATAGAAAAGATGATGGATTGCCGCGTCAGGCTTCACCTTCCTCGCAATGACGTAGAGCTAGCTTTGCAACGCCTCCAAACCCTCAAACAACGCCAAAGCCTGCGGATTAGCGAGCGCCTCAACATTCTTAATCACCCGCCCCACAATCACATCGCGCACCGCCAACTCGGTAATCTTCCCGCTCTTCGTCCTCGGAATATCCCCCACCGCCAAAATCTTCGCCGGAACATGCCGCGGCGAAGCACCAACACGAATTTTCGCCTTAATCTCGGCAATAAGCGCATCATCAAGGCGCACACCATCCTTCAAAACCACAAACAAAATAACACGTACATCCCCATCCCAATCCTGCCCAACGCAAACCGATTCAACCACGCCCTCAACCTGCTCAACCTGCCGGTAAATCTCCGCCGTGCCGATACGTACACCCCCGGGGTTAAGCGTCGCATCACTCCGCCCATGAATGATAAACCCGCCATGACACGTACGCTCAACCCAATCCCCATGCGCCCAAATATTATCAAACACCTCAAAATACGCCGCCCTATACCGCGCATCCCCATCATCATTCCAAAACCCCACAGGCATACACGGAAACGGACGCGTACACACCAATTCACCTGTACGTGTAGGTTCACCCACATCATCAAACACATCCACCGCCAAGCCAAGCCCCGCCCCCTGCAACTCCCCGCGATAAACGGGCGAAATCGAATTCCCTAGCATAAAACACGACACAATATCCGTCCCGCCGGAAATACTCGCCACATGTACGTCTTTTTTAATATCCCGATAAATATAATCAAAACTCTCATGCACAAGAGGCGACCCCGTCGTCGCAATCGTCCGAAGGCTTCCCAAATCATGCGTTTCCCGCGGCTTCAACCCATGCACCTTCAATGCATCAATATATTTCGCAGATGTTCCAAAAAACGTGAAATCATATTCATCGGCATAATCCCAAAGCACATTCCCATCCGGATAAAACGGCGACCCGTCATAAAGCATCAAAGTCGCCCCACCCGCCAAACCACTCACCAACCAATTCCACATCATCCACCCACAAGTGGTGAAGAAAAACACCTTATCTCCCGCCTTAATATCGCTGTGTAACTGCAGCTCCTTAAGATGCTGCAACAACACGCCCCCATGCCCATGCACAATACATTTCGGCGCCCCCGTCGTGCCGGATGAGAACATAACAAACAACGGATGATCAAACGCCACACGTTCAAATTCAACATCTTGAGGGGTGCCAGAACTATACGCGTCTAAAAATTCATCCGCATAAACCGCCCCATCCGGCAACGCCGCACCTCCTCCCAAAAACGGCACAATCACCGTCTTCTTCAACCCCTTCAACGCCGGCTGTACGTCTTTAACCTTCGCCAGACAATCAATCTCTTTCCCATTATAATAATACCCATCCACCGCGATCAAAACCGTAGGCTCGATCTGCCCAAACCGGTCAATCACCCCTTGCACACCAAAATCCGGAGACGCACTCGCCCATATCGCGCCCAAAGACGCAACCGCCAGCATCGCAATAATCGTCTCCGGCATATTGGGCATATACCCCGCAACCCTATCCCCCTTACCAACACCCGCCGCCCGCAACGCTTGCTGCCAACGGCTCACCTGCTCATAAAGCTCCCGATAACTAAGGCTCCGATCATCCCCACATTCCCCCTTAAACACAATCGCGCAACTCTCATCCCGCTTCCGCAGCATATTTTCCGCATAATTCACCCGTACCTCGGGGAAAAACCGCGCCCGATCCGCACCTGGCGTCATAGTGTCGGGGTTGACAAGAAGCGCCGCCCCCTTCTCCCCCACAACACCGCAAAAATCCCAAACCGCATCCCAAAACCCACCAATATCCTCAATCGACCAAGCATGTAAGCTCGCATAATCATCAAACTTACGCCCGCTCCGCACCTCGCACTCCCGCATAAACGCATAGAGCGCACTATTCTCAACCCGTCCCTGATCCGGCGTCCATATCGGCGCATCTACTTTCACATCATCCATAAAATAATTGTTCCCTTATGTGTAACCACACGTCAAGATAGCACGAATACAAAAGCAAGATTAATGCTATATCTGGACATATCAAACCATGAAAAACATCACCGCCCTTTTCACCTTCGCCCTTATCCTCTTTGGGCTTCCCGACATCTCACACGCCCAAGAGGCTGAAAAAGAGGCTGGAAATTTAGTTCAAATTAATCTTTTGGCTGAAAAAGGCCAAGTATCAGGCGGCGATGAAATCTGGATCGGTATTGAACAATCCATCGCCCCGCACTGGCACACCTATTGGATAAATCCCGGGGATTCCGGCACTGCCTTAACCGCGAGCTGGAATCTCCCCGCCGGATTTGAAATCACCGACATCCAATGGCCAACCCCAAAGAAAATCCCCTACGGCCCGCTCCTCAATTACGGCTACGAAGGGAATGTCACCCTCCTCCAAAAACTCAAAACCCCACAAAACATCCCCGAAGGCGAAATCACCCTCACCGCAGATATCGAGCTCCTCGTCTGCAAAGATGAATGCATACCTGAATATGGCACATATACCCTGACCCTCAACGGTGAAAACGCCGCATCACAAGACAACAGCGCCGCCTTCACCCGCGCCAAAGCCGCCCTGCCAAAACCCGCACCACAAAGCGCCACTTTCACATTCACCGAAAACGAAGGAAACCTCGCCCTCTCCATCACCGGCCTAAACGCCCAAAACGCAACCTTCTTCCCAACCGATTGGGGCATCATCGAAAACGCCGCCCCACAAACCATCACCAAAAAAGGCGACACATACACCTTATCCCAAAAACGCGGCGAACGTAGCCTAAATAGCATCAAAACCCTAAACGGAATCCTCGCCACAAACAACAACGCGTACACCATAAACGCAACCCCTAACATAGCCGCCGCAAAAGACGTACAGACCAAAAACACACCTAAAAAATCCGGCATCACAATCCCCGGGGCCCTCCTCTTCGCCGTTCTAGGCGGCCTCATCCTAAACCTCATGCCCTGCGTGTTCCCCGTCCTGTCGATCAAAGCGATTAGCCTCGTCAAACTCTCCGACGAAGCCCCGATCAAAGCCAAAATCCACGGCCTCGCCTACACCGCCGGAGTCATCCTAAGCTTCCTCGCCATCGCCGGAATCCTCCTCATCCTCAAATCCGCCGGCGCGGGAATAGGCTGGGGCTTCCAACTCCAAAACCCAATCGTTGTCGGCGGCCTCGCCACCCTCCTCTTCGCCATTGGGCTAAACCTTTCGGGCTATTTCGAGTTCGGAAAAAGCATATCCATTGGCAATAAACTCACCCAAAACCAAGGCGCAAGCGGATCATTCTTCACCGGAATCCTCGCCACCGCCGTCGCCACCCCCTGCACCGCGCCCTTCATGGCCGGCGCCATCGGCTTCGCCCTCACCCAAAACGCCTTCATCAGCCTCCTCATCTTCGCTGCATTAGGCTTAGGGCTGGCACTCCCCTTCCTCGCCCTATCATTCATACCATCATTACAAAAATCCCTCCCCCGCCCCGGCGCATGGATGGATGTGTTCAAACAGCTCCTCGCTTTTCCGATGTTCCTCTCCGCCATCTGGCTCACATGGGTACTCACAAAACAAGCCGGATCAGGCGCACTCTTGCAAATCCTCCTCGCCATGGCTGCCCTCACTTTCGGCATCTGGCTCCTTAAATTCAAAAAGGCGTACACCAAAATTCTGGCCCTCATCATGTTCGCCACCACCCTCGGCCTCATAAGCGTACAGACAACCACACAAACACAAACGACAAAACTCGAAACAAAAACAGACGCGTACACCCCCGCGCACCTAAAAACACTCTTATCCGGCGATCAACCAATCTTCGTCGAAATGACCGCCGATTGGTGCATCACCTGCAAAGTCAACGCCGCCATCGGTATCGACACAAACAAAACCCGCAACGCCTTTGCGACACATAACGTACACTACATCGTCGGCGATTGGACAAACAAAGACGCAACCATCACCACCTACCTCGAACAACATGACCGCAACGGCGTTCCTCTGTACGTCTATTACGGCCCACGAAACGAAAACGGCGATAGACCGGAAGGCAAAATCCTACCGCAAATTTTAACCCCCAATACCATCCCTAATCTGTTTAAATAAAAGGAGAAAAAACATGATAAAACAACTCGCAACCTTGGGCGCAATCGCGCTCTTCGCCATGCCAATAACGGCGCAGGCCGCACCGGAAATCGGCCAACCAGCCCCCGAAATCACCGCCACCGACACCGCCGGAAACCCCTTCAAGCTCAGCGATCATAAAGGCGACATCGTAGTGTTAGAATGGACAAACCACGCCTGCCCCTTCGTTAAAAAGCACTACGGATCAAACAACATGCAAAACACCCAAAAAACCGCCCATGAAAAAGGCGTAAAATGGGTCAGCATCGTATCCTCCGCCAAAGGCAACCAAGGCCACGTCACCGCCGAAGAAGCCAACACCATCACAACGGAGCAAGGCGCAACCATCACGGCCAAAATCCTTGATGAAAGCGGCGAGATTGGCAAACTCTACGACGCCAAAACCACCCCACATATCTATATCGTGGACAAAGACGGCATCCTCGCCTACCAAGGCGCAATAGACAGCAAACCCAGCCCGAACCCCAAAACCATCGAAGGCGCGGAAAACTATGCCCTCTCCGCAATCAACGACTTAACAGCCGGCAAACCCGTGCGCACCCCACAAACCGCGCCCTATGGCTGCTCCGTCAAATACGCGCATTAAAAGGCAAAAATAACGCTATTTTTCGAAAACAGGCCGCTTCAGGCCTGTTTTTTATTGCAAAACGCCCCGTTTTCAAACTATCCTAATAAACAAGCAGCATTCGCCGCATTCAAAAACAAACCTCATCGTTCCGTGTGACCCTTTCTTTTGAGTAAACGCATGTTCTCATTACGCCGCAAAAAACCGAAAAACCACACCGCACAAGGGTCATTACCCTTCGCAAGCGCAATGAACGACCGCGTGCCCCGCATCGCGATTAATGAAAACGGCAAAATCGTCTTCGCCAGCGACAGCTTCCTCACCCTCTCCGCCCGCACACCCGAAACCACCAAAAACGAGGATTTCTGGGCTATCTTACGCTTCTCCGAACATATCCTCGAACCCCATAAAATCGAATCCGGCATCCACAGCATCACAATCGACGGACACCAAAACACCCTCGCCTTCCATTTCGACTGGCTCGAAACCCGCAACAACCAAAAATTCCTGATTGGATCATTGGCACAAGAATCAACCGAGCCAGCATCCCCCCCCAAAGTCATCCAAAACACCCCCCAAATCGAGGTCAACGACACCGAAACCCTCCTCGCTTTGTCGCATGAAATCATGCTCGTACTAGACACAAACGGGCGAATCTTACGCACAAACCCGAAATTCCAAAGCGTCCTCGGCTACACAAGCGAAGACACAAACACCCTCACCTTCCAATCCCTCTTCGAAGAAGAAGAACGCCCCTTCATCCGCTCCACCCTCCAAGACGCACAAGAGCGAGTCATTGACTTCGAAACGCGCCTAAACGCCAAAGACAAAAAACCACGATGGGTCAAATGGCGGATCAAACAAGTTCACGATGCACTCTACTGCACCGGCCGCGACACCACCGCCATTAAGGCACAAGAAAGCGCCCTCCAAAAACGCGAAAAGCAGCTATCACAAGCAGAATCCCTTGGGCGCATGGGACATTGGCGTTGGGAACTCGACAATGACAACATCGAATGGTCAACCGAGATTTACAATATATTCGGCGTCGAAAACGGGTCATTTGAACCCTCCCTCATGTCAATGACCCACATGATCGATGAGGACGATGTTGACCGACTCACCCAATCCCTCCAACGCGCCATCATCGAAGAAAACGACTACGACGTAGAGTTCCAAATCCACCGCCCCGACGGTCAAACCCGCCATATCCGTAGCGAAGGACGATGCTCCCGCAATGAAAGCGGCGAAGTCACCGCCCTGTTCGGCATCATGCAGGACATGACCGAGCGCATGGAATATGAACGCGACCTCAAAACCGCCAAGGATGAATCCGAGCGCGCCTACGCCGCCAAATCCCAATTCCTCGCCAATATGAGCCACGAGCTCCGCACACCTTTAAACGCCATCATCGGCTTTTCGGAAATGATCGAACGCCAGCTCCTCGGCCCCATCGGCACCGAAAAATACCTCGACTACATCAAAGGCATCCGCGAAAGCGGCGAACACCTCCTTGATATGATCAGCGACATTCTGGACATGTCCAAAATCGAGGCCGGAAAATACGAACTGATGCTAGAAGAGCTAAACCCCGCCAAAACCATACAACTCGCCATCCACATGATGGAAGGCCGCGCCTTAGAAGACGGTATAAAAATCACCGCCGATCTCGACGAAACCACACAAAAAAACATCGTCGCCGACCGCCGCGCCCTGCTTCAAATCATCCTCAACCTCATGTCCAACGCTGTAAAATTCTCCAAGGAAAACGGCGAAATTACAGCAACCTACAGGGTCGCGGAAGACGGAATTGCCATACAAATCAAAGATAACGGCATCGGCATCCCCGCCAACAAACTCGCCAACATCACAAGACCGTTCGAACAAGTCTCCGCCTCCTACACCCGTGATCACGACGGCTCCGGCCTCGGCCTCGCCATTACAAAAGAACTCACCGAACTCCACGGCGGCAGCCTCTCAATCGAATCCACTGTTCATGTCGGCACCTGCGTCACCATCCGCCTGCCCTTCGAACCCCCGCCTGAAAACACTTAGAGCCTGTTTTTTTAATAAAGAGAAATGCGGCGAAAATGACGGTTTTCGAGAACCGGAGCGCAGCGTACATTTAGTACGTGAGCACCGGAAGCACAGATAACCGTTATTTGCAGTCCATTTATCGAAATTAAAAAACAGGCTCAAAGCTTAAACAGCTTCAACGCATATTCCTCGGCGTCCATACACCCCTGCAACCCATCAATATAATTGGTGTATTTAAGCGCAACGCCAAGCTCATCCTTAATCCGCGCATTCTTAACGCGCTTGTTATCATTATAAAAACTCCGCGCCATCGGCGATAAATCGGCATCCTCAATCGGAATCAGCGGCGGAATCGGCCGCCCCAACATATCACACGCATGGGCAATAACCTCATGGCTCGGCGCGGCCAAATCATCACACACATTATACGCCGCGCCCGCGTTATGGCGCTCCATCGAGGCAATCAAAACCTGCACAATATCCTCGACATGAATACGGCTAAACGCATGCCCCGGCTTTTCAATCCGCCGTGCCACACCCGCGCGGATCGTATCAAGCGCACTGCGTCCCGGTCCATAAATCCCCGCCAGCCTAAAATAATGCACTGGCAAATCATGTCCCTTCACAAGGCTTTGCCACTGCTCCTCTGCCATGACCCGTCGTGACCCACGCTGCGAGTTTGGGCGAATTTCGGAATTCTCATCCACCCAATCCCCATCCCGATCCCCATAAACCCCCGTCGTCGAGAGATAACCAACCCATTCCAATGTCGGAATATTCAAAATATCCTGCGCATGCATCAAAAACGCCGGATCCCCCTCATCCCCCGGCGGCGTAGAAATCACCAAATGCGTCACACCATCAAGCACAAATAACGGGTCAGGCAAAGGACAGGAAAAATCAAAAATATGTGCATCAACCCCACGCGCACGCAAATCATCACGCTTCTCGGAATCACGCGTCGTCCCCGCAACCTGCCATCCACGTGAAAGCAGCTCATGCCCAAGATAATCACAGGTATAACCATACCCGAAACAAAACAGCTTCTTACGGCTTTCCGTCATAATATTCCCTGTTTAATCAGTGTTTTAAGCGTTAACCGCTTCATATTGCGCAACCGGATCAAACCCCGGAATACGGTCATCCAACAGCGGTTTAAAACTATCCCGTGCCCGAATTTTATCATACCACTTTTTCGCCGCCTCATGCTCCTCCCACGGAACATCACCGACATAATCCACCGCCGAAAGATGCGCCGCCGCCGCAATATCCGCGAGCGAAAATTCATCCCCCGCAAGCCACGCCCGATTTTCGGTCAAAAACCCGATATAATCCAAATGATAATGAATATTCGCATGCCCCGCCCGCACCGATGGCCCATGCGGCTCACCCATCTTCAGGTAACGTTTCATGAGCTTCTCACCCACCAAATTCTCCGTCACCTCGCGGTTAAACTTAACATCAAACCACCCGACAAGCCGCCGCGTTTCGGAGCGTTGCACCGGATCCGCACCCAGCAAATTCACATCCGTATAAACCTCTTCCAAATACTCACAAATCACCTGCGAATTGGCGAGCGTCGTCCCGTCCTGCTCAATCAAAACCGGCACATCTCCCGCCGGATTAAGCGCAAGAAAATCCGTCCGCCGTTCCCAGATTTTCTCAATCTCCAATTCGAAATCAAGCCCCTTCTCCGCCAAAACGATACGAACTTTCCGTGAAAACGGATGCAGCCAAAGGTGATAAAGCTTTCTCATAAACAATACCCTAGCGCGGGAATCACAAAAATCCTAGCCCTAAAATCACCATGATAAACATCCCGATAGACACAAGCGCACAACTCTGTAATGATGCACCCGCTATGCCACTACTCGACATCATAATTCTCTCGTTAATTCAAGGTATTACGGAATTTTTACCCGTAAGCTCAAGCGGCCATCTCGTCCTCGCCGGACATGCCTTGAATGAGGGCAAAGACCCCAGCTGGAACAACCACATGATGCTCGACGTCGCCGTGCATATCGGCACGCTTTTTTCGGTGCTAATCTACTTCCGCCACGATATCCGCGACATGTTTCGCGGCATCAAAAGCGCATTTACGGGTCAAATTGATAATCATGGCACGCGCATGATCCTCCATGTCACCATCGGCTCAATCCCCGTCATCATTGCCGGACTCGCGCTGCACCTCCTCAAACCCGACTGGCTCCTCGCCATTGAAATCATTGGCTGGACGACCCTCATCTTCGGCATCATCCTGTGGGTCGCCGACCGCGCGCCGGAACGTAAAACCGATCTGGGTCAAATGACCCTCAAAGACGCATTCCTCATCGGCCTCGCCCAATCCCTCGCCCTCATCCCAGGGGTCAGCCGCTCCGGCATCACCATGACCGCCGGACGCTTCTTGGGCTATTCCCGCACCGAATGCGCCCATTATGCGCTCCTCCTCGGCATCATCGCCATCAGCGGCGCAGGCGCCTTAGGGAGCTTAAGCATTATCGAGTCACATGACCTCGCCCTGACCTTGGATATCGGCCTCGCTATCTTGCTCTCCTTCATCGCGGGCTGGATCTCCATCGCCCTCATGATGCGCATGCTCCAAAAAACAAGCTTCGCCCCCTTCGCAATCTACCGCATTATCCTCGGGCTAGCTTTGCTCATATACGTGTATCATGACGCGCTTTTATCATAGCGCAAAATAACCACCTTCGTATCCCCATACATCTTTTCCTGAAGCCCCTCAAAATAAGAGTCCACCTCGTATTGAAATTCTCTCTCCACCTCAACAACAATTATCGCACCATCCCGTAACGATTCCAAAAAACCATTATTTTTCAAAACACTATCAATCATACTTTTTCGATACGGCGGATCCAAAAACACCAAATCAAACGCCGCATTATATTTTCGATACACCAAGTCCTTGGCAGCATCCCCATAACAAAACCGCGAAACGCCCTCCGCCTCAAACTGCGCCGCATTGAGACGCGCAAGCTCCAAAGATGACTTCGCCTTATCAACAAAAACACAAGAACTCGCCCCCTGCGACAACGCCTCAAGCCCGAGCGCCCCACTCCCGCAAAACGCATCAAGCACCACTGCACGATTCACCGCCCCCATCCCGCGCAGCATATTAAACACCGCACCACGCACCTTATCCGAAGTCGGACGAATATCCCGCCCCTTAGGCACCTGCAACCGCCGACCGCCCCATTGACCCGCAACGATCCTCATGCATCACGCCCCTTAAAGTATTTCGAAAGCTGCGCCTTCATGACCGATTCATTGACCTCCACAACCTCCCCACGCGGCAGCTTCCCAAGGTTAAACGGCCCGTAAGAGACACGGATCAACCGATTCACCTTCAAATTCAACGCCTCCATCACACGGCGAATCTCGCGATTCTTCCCCTCACGCAGAGTCATCGAAATCCACGCATTCGCCTGCGTCTGCGCCTGCTCCAACTGCGCCTCGATCGAACCATATCTAACACCCTCAACCGTAATCCCATCCTTGAGCGCCGCCAAACGCCGCGCATTCACGCGCCCATTCACCCGCACCCGATATTTCCGGCTCCACCCCGTCGCCGGCAATTCCAAATACCGCGAAAGCCCGCCATCATTGGTCAAGAGCAACAACCCTTCCGTATTCAAATCAAGCCGCCCCACCGAAACCACACGCGGCAAAGACGGATTATCCCGCGCCAAAACGTCAAACACCGTCCCACGCGCATGCTCATCCTTATGCGTCGTCACAAGACCGGCAGGCTTATGATACAAAAACAACCGCGTCTCCGGCGCGCCACCAATCCGCTTACCATCAACAACAATCGCATCATCGGCCGAAACCTTAAACGCAGGCGAGGTCAAAACCTCACCATTCACACTGACCCGCCCCTCGGCAATCCACGCTTCGGCATCACGACGCGAGCATAACCCCGCATGCGCCATACGCTTTGCAATTCGCATTGAATTATTCTCGTCTTTATGATTATCTTCGCGCATGAGCACCTCTTATGAATTTACCGAAGACGACCATAGCTTCATGCGCCTCGCATTGGAAGAGGCAAAGCGCGCCTATGATCGCGATGAAGTCCCCGTCGGTGCAGTTTTGGTGCATGCCGAGACAGGCGAAATCATCGCCCAAGACGGCAACCGCACCCGCGAACTCTCCGACCCAACTGCACACGCAGAATCCCTTGTAATCCGCTCCGGATGCCAAAAACATTCGCAACAACGCGTACCGTATCATAATTTATACGTAACATTAGAGCCCTGCACCATGTGCGCCGCCACAATCAGCTTCGCCCGCATTAACAAAGTCATATTCGGTGCATCTGATCCAAAAGGCGGCGGCATCATAAGCGGCGCAAAATTCTACACCCAACCCACCTGCCACTGGCGCCCAGAGGTTCATCACGGCCTCATGGCGGACGAATGCGGCCAAATCCTAAAAGATTTTTTCCGCTCGAAACGGTAATTTAAGAAACCCGTCATTACACGGCTTGTCCGTGTAATCCAGCGACACTAAGAACTGGATTGCCTCAGCCCAACAGGCTTCGCAATGACAAAATCTTGATTGAACGTTTAACCAAGTATTTTGAGCCGAAAACACCACTTTTTGAGAACCGTAGCGCAGCGCACATTTGGTGCGTGAGCAACGGAAGCACAAAAAAGTGGTGTTTGCAGGCCAAAAGACACCGGTTAAACGGCGCGCCAGCCAATGTCGGTGCGGCTAAACCCTTCCGGCCAGTCAATCTTCTCAACCCCCATATAGGCCCGCCGCTGCGCCTCTGCGACATCCACGCCAAGCGCGGTCACGCCAAGCACGCGCCCACCAACGCTCACAATCTCGCCCGCATCATTACGCGCCGTGCCCGCATGAAACACCGTCAATTCCTTAACTTCCGCCGCTTCCTCGAAACCCTTAATCACCGTATTTTTCTCATACGATCCCGGATACCCCTTCGCCGCCATAACAACACATAGCGCCGTCTCATCCTTCCAACTGACCTTATCTTGCACCTCTTTGAGCCGCCCTTGCGCCGCCGCATGAAGCACATTCAGCAAATCCCCTTGGAAACGCATCATCAATGTCTGACACTCCGGATCACCAAAACGCGCATTATATTCAATCAAGAACGGCTCGCCATCAACGATCATAAGCCCCGCAAACAAGACCCCTTGGAACGGCATCCCATCCGCCTGCATTCCTGCTACTGTCGGCTCGATAATCCGCTTTAAAATCTTCGCTTCCAATTCCGGTGTCATAAGATGCGCAGGGCTATACGCCCCCATCCCGCCCGTATTCGGCCCCGCATCACCATCATAAGCACGCTTATGATCCTGCGCCGAAGTCAGCGGCAAAATCGTCTCACCATCCGCCAACGCGAAATAGCTCACCTCTTCCCCGTTCAAAAACTGCTCCACCACAATCGACGCACCCGCGTCACCAAAACTATTCCCCGACAGCATATCCTGCGCCGCCGCAATGGCATCCTCAACGGTTTCGGCAATAATCACGCCCTTCCCCGCCGCCAAACCATCGGCCTTCACCACAATCGGCGCACCTTGCTCACGGATAAATGCCTCAGCCTGAACCGGGTCAGTAAATCGCGCATAAGCCGCAGTGGGTATAGAATACTTAGCACAAAGATCCTTCATGAACCCCTTTGACCCCTCCAATTGCGCCGCCTTTGCATCCGGCCCGAACACAGCAATCCCCGCCGCACTCAAACGATCCGCCAAACCGGCAACAAGCGGCGCCTCAGGCCCCACAACAACCAAATCAATTTCCTTGTCCGTTGCAAAGCCAACCAACGCATCAATATCCTCAACCCCGATATCAACACATTCCGCGCAATCCTCAATCCCCGCATTCCCCGGCGCACAATATAGCGCATGACACTCCCGCGCGCCCGCCAACGCCCAAGCCAATGAATGCTCACGACCACCAGAACCAACCAACAAAACTTTCATACTCAAAACCCTTATTTTTGAAATTCGCGCCTATAATGACTCTATTCGCTCAACGTGACAAGAGACGCATTCCCCCCCGTCGCCGTTGTATCAGTTGACACCACACGCTCGGTTGCAAAGCGGGTCAGATAATGCGGCCCGCCTGCCTTCGGCCCCGTCCCCGATAACCCTTGCCCACCAAAGGGTTGTGTCCCCACAACCGCCCCGATGATCGAGCGATTAACATACGCATTACCGGCGCGTATTCGATTCACAATAAAGTCCTGAAACTCGTCAATCCGGCTATGCACCCCAAGGGTCAACGCATATCCCGATGCATCAATATCATCCAATAAATCATCCAGCTCATCCTTCTTATACCGGATCACATGCAAGATCGGGCCAAACACCTCACGCTCCAATGCCCTGAAACTATCAATCTCAAACGCACAAGGCGCAAAGAAATGACCCGTTTCCCGCAAATTCTCATCCATATCAATTTCGAAAATCAACTTCCCGAAACCCTTAAGCGCCGCACGATGATGATTAAGCACCGCCAACGCCACGTCATCAATCACCGGACCAATATCGGATGAGAGCTGATGCGGCAAACCAACCGACAACTCATCCATCGCCCCTTTAAGCATCCGCAGCATCTTATCCGCCACATCCTCTTGCACACACAGCACACGCAGCGCCGAGCATCGCTGCCCCGCCGATCCAAACGCGCTCAACACAACATCATCAATCACCTGCTCGGGCAAAGCGCTCGAATCAACAATCATCGTATTAAGCCCGCCAGTCTCCGCGATAAGAGGCACGATCGCCCCATCCTTCGCCGCCAGCGTACGGTTAATCTCACGCGCTACCTCGGTTGAGCCCGTAAACGCGACCCCCGCGACCCGCTTATGACCCACCAATGCACCACCAATGATCCCGTCCCCCGGCATCAAATTGAGTACATCCACAGGCACACCCGCCTCATGCAACAAATCCACCAGATACGCCGCAATAAGGGGCGTCTGCTCCGCAGGTTTGGCCACAACCGCATTCCCCGCCATAAGCGCCGCCGCAATCTGGCCTGTATAAATGGCGCACGGGAAATTCCACGGAGAAATACACACAAACACCCCGCGCCCATGCAGACTCAAAACATTGCTCTCCCCCGTCGGCCCAGGCATAAACTGCCCCGCCCGCGCAAAATCAATCCGCCCTTGCCGCGCATAATACCGGCAAAAATCAATCGCCTCGCGCAATTCCGCAATCGCATCAGGAATGGTCTTCCCCGCCTCCCGCACCAAAAGCGCCAAAATCTCGTCCCCATGCTCCTCATACAAATCCGCCGCACGATCGAGCACCTGCGCCCGCACCGACGCATCCTGACCCGACCATGACACAAAGGCCTCATCCGCCACGCGCATCGCCTTATTCACCAGCCCTTCCGTAGCAGGCCAAACACGCCCGACCTGATCCGCATGGTCCGCCGGATTCAAAACATCCTCCGGCACACTATCCTTATAAACCACACCATCAACAAGCGCCGTAGCCTCATACCCGCCCGTAAAACGAGACATCCCCGCCAATAACTGATCCACCGAATGCGCGTCAGAAAGGTCCACCCCACGCGAATTGCGTCGCCCACCACCCGCTTCATGATCATAAAGCTGATGCGGCAGCTGAATCTTCGGATGCATATATTCCTTACGCCCCCGAACCTTTTCCACCGGATCACTCACAAGCTCTTCCACAGGTGCATCAGGGTCCAACATCCGGTTCACAAACGAAGAATTTGCACCATTCTCGAGCAGCCTCCGCACCAAATACGGCAATAAATCCGGATGCGGCCCAACGGGCGCATAAATACTCACCGGCATGTCATGATCCTTCATGAGCACATCATACAAGCCCTTCCCCATCCCATAGAGCCGCTGCAACTCATACTTCGCTTTCGCCTCCCGCCCGATATCCAAAACACCCGCCAAACTATGCGCATTATGCGTCGCAAGCATCGGATAAAACGCCTTTTGCGCATTCAACAACTTATGCGCACACGCCAAAAATGACACATCGGTATTCGCTTTACGCGTATAAACGGGGAAATTCTCCACCCCCTCAACCTGCGCATGCTTAATCTCCGTATCCCAATACGCCCCCTTAACAAGCCGCACCCGCAAACGCCGCTTAAACCTCGAAGACAACCCTTCCAGATGATCCAACAATGGCATCGCACGTTTTTGATACGCCTGCACCGCCAATCCAAACCCGTCCCATCCTTTAAGCGCCGGATCTTCCAAAACGCCTTCGATAATCTGCAAAGACAAATCGAGCCTATTGGCCTCCTCCGCATCCACGGTAAAGGCCAGATTCCCCTTCGCCGCAATCCGCGCCAACTCGCGCATACGCTCAATCATCGGCGCAATACACACACTCTCTTGTGCAAATTCATACCGCGGATGCAGCGCCGACATCTTCACACTAATCCCCGGACGCTTCACCTCGTCCTTCGATCCACGCTCCGCCACATATTCAAACGCATGGGCGTAATTCTCGAAATAACGCTCCGCATCCGCCGCCGTCCGCGCGCCCTCACCCAAAATATCATACGACATCCGATAGCCCGTATCGCGATACTGCGCGGCATTTTGCACCGCATCCTCAATATCATGCCCTAGCACGAATTGACGCCCGAGCACGCCCATCGCCTTAACCATCGCCTCACGGATAAACGGCTCGCCAATCCGCGCTAAAACCCCATCCAGCGTCTTGTTCGTCATAAACAAACCAACACCCGCCGCCTTCACAACCCAGTCTTTAGAGCTCCCCGCCCCCTCAAGCCAATTCGCCGCCGCAACCTTATCGCGAATAAGGCGGTTCGCCGTTTCCTTATCCGGCACACGAAGCAAAGCTTCGGCCAAACACATCAACGACAACCCTTCATCCGTATCTAAGGCATAATCCTTCAAAAAGCTCTCGAGCTGCCCCATCGGCAACTTCGCCTGACGCACATCCCGCACCAGCTGCGCCGCATGATTTTCCACCCGCATCGCCTGCGCCTCCTGCCACGGCAAAGTTTTAAGCAAACGCTTAACCGCCTCTTCTTCGGACATAAACAGATATTGGGATAAAATTTGCGTCATAGATCAAAACTCGGAAAAATTTACAGCCACAGAAGCGAAGCCAAGGAATAAGCCAACGAATAATGTTGTGTTTTTAAACCCAACAATTCTATCATACACATTGCCATGAATATAGAGTCATCAAACACACCCGCAAAATCAAACGTCCCCGAATTCTCCGTCGGCGAGCTCGCATTTTCCCTAAAACGTACGTTAGAGGATAATTTCAGCCGTGTACGTGTCCGTGGCGAACTTTCCCGCGTCTCCATCGCCGGATCGGGGCATATGTATTCCTCGCTAAAGGACGACGATGCGGTAATCGACGCGGTCTGCTGGAAAGGTGTCCTCTCGAAACTAGACATACAGCCCGAAGAAGGCCTCGAGGTTATTTGCATCGGCAAAATATCCTCCTATCCCAAAAGCTCGAAATACCAGCTCATCATCGAATCCATGGAGCTAGCGGGCGAAGGCGCGCTCCTCAAAATGCTGGAGGAACGTAAGAAAAAACTAGCTGCCGAGGGGCTTTTTGCACCCGAACAAAAACAAAAACTCCCCTTCCTCCCCCGCACCATCGGTGTCGTCACCTCCCCAACCGGCGCGGTGATCCGCGATATCCTCCACCGCCTAGATGATCGCATGCCAACCCACGTCCTGCTCTGGCCCGTCATTGTCCAAGGGAACGGCGCCGCCGATCAAATCGCCAACGCCATCAACGGCTTTAATGAAATAGCCAAAAATAGCCAAATACCAAAACCCGATTTATTAATCGTCGCCCGTGGTGGCGGCTCACTCGAAGACCTCATGGCCTTCAACGAAGAGAACGTCGTCCGCGCCACCGCCGAGAGCAAAATCCCGGTCATCTCCGCCGTCGGCCACGAAACCGACACCACCCTCATCGATTACGCCTCTGACCTCCGCGCCCCCACCCCAACGGGCGCGGCGGAAAAGGCCGTCCCCGTACGCGCCGAACTCCTCGCCTATCTTAACGAAGGCGAACAACGCCTCACCGGCGCAACTCACCGCATGTTGACCGAAGGAAAACACCGCCTCGAAGCCTCCGCACGCGGCTTGGGCGACCCCACAAAGCTCCTCGACATTAAAACCCAAAATCTGGATTTAAGCGCCAATAAGCTAAGCCACGCCTTCGGCAATTTCATCACCCTCAAAAACACCAAAATGATCCAAACCGCCGCCCGCCTACAATCCCCGCTAAGCCGCCTGGACCAAGCCACCCAAGCCCTAAACCGCTGGCAAGAACAGCTAGACCGCGGCATCAAAACCACCCTCACCAACACCGAAAACACCCTGAGCCACATGGGCAAAATGCTAAACGCGTACAGCTTCGAAAACACCCTCCAACGCGGCTTCGCCGTCATACGTACAGATAACGGCAAACTCATCAGCAACGCCGAAACGGCACGTACATACAACACCCTCAACATCCAATTCAAAGACAACAAAACAATAGACGTACACCTCGGCGATGATACCAACACACCGCCTCCGCCCAGACCCAAAAAGAAAAAAACCAAAACACACGACGATTCCAACCAACAAACATTATTCTAACCTATCGTCATTGCGAGGAGCGATAGCGACGCGGCAATCCATCACCCCGCACCACTGGCAAAACACTTCACAATGACGTACACCGAAAAATCCGCTAGAATGATAACAACAAAGACTATAAAACGGATTTATGAGAATAGAACTCGCCAAACTACTGGAAAAACTAGGGGTAAGCTACGTCCTCTCCCCCTATGAAACCATGCCATGGTTCTATTACGACGAAGCCACCAAAACCACCTGCAGCGCCGAAGTCCGCATGGGCGCAACCAGCGAGGATATAGAAACCGAAATCCAACTCCTCAAAGAAGAAACCGACGAAGACGAGGACGAAGAAAGCGGCGAAGGCGACACCTCTTCCGCCAACAGCGGCGGACGCGAACAAATCATGTGGATGCGCGCCACCCCCGGCGGCCCCGACCAATGGGGCCCAAAACAGCTCCGCATCAAAGGCAAAAGCTACGTCAATGAATTCGGCGGCTGGGAAGATAAAGGCTGCGAATTCTTCCGCGCCTGCGTCGAATCCCTACAAATGGGTGAAATCCCCGACTTTGATGAACTTATCGAAGACAAAATGAAAGAAGACAGCATGTATGGCGGCGGTCGCCGTGGCCGCATCGGCCGAAAATCCCCCAACGTCAAACCGGGGCAATTACTCGGGATGAAAAAGTAAACAAGCTCTCAAAAAATATAATCGTTTACATTTACGGTCTCACAGCCGTCGAAAAGGTGATGTTTCGAGAACCGGCGCGCAGCGTACATTTGGTACGCGAGCACCGGAAGCGCAGGAACATTGCCTTTTCGACGGCTGTGAGACCGTAAAGAAAACGATTATTGCGCCCCAATCACCAACCCGCGCTTCTCCGCAATCCCGCTCAAATCACCCGCATCAAAATCACAAAGCGGCTTAAAATGCCATTTCGGCCCCTCACGGTTCACCGCCGCCGCCAACACGGC
>JBOEFZ010000025.1:0-28179 GCA_050633165.1 Alphaproteobacteria bacterium
CCGCCGTGAGCAGTGTGTAATACGGGATTTTGTTCACTAGGGCCATGCGGCGGATATTATTGGCATCCGCCACCGCGCGGGAGGATTTGTTGGTGGTGTTGATCATGAGCGCAATCTCGCCATTGATGATGGCATCCAGAACATGCGGCTGCCCTTCGAGGACTTTGTTCACCCGCTCAACCTTCACGCCGTGCTCATCCAAATAGCGGCACGTCCCGCCCGTTGCGACCAATTCAAAGCCAATCGCCGCCAAATCCTTCGCAATCGGCAATAACGCTTCCTTATCGTCATTTTTGACCGAAAGGAAAACTTTCCCCGACTTCGGGAGCAAAACCTTTGCCGCCAATTGCGATTTCGCAATCGCGTGGGCGAGGTCTTTATCAATGCCCATAACCTCACCGGTCGACTTCATCTCCGGCCCGAGCAAAGGCTCAACCCCCGGAAAACGATCAAACGGGAAGACAGGCGCTTTTACCGCGCTATGCTCGCTCGGCATGCCGACAAGGATATCTTTGAAATCCGCCAGTGTTTCACCCGCCATAATCCGCGCCGCAATCTTCGCCACGGGCACGCCCGTTGCCTTTGCCACGAATGGAACAGTGCGCGAGGCGCGTGGATTGACCTCGATAATATAAATATCCTGCTCACCCGTACTTTCGTTACGCTTCGTTGCGTATTGAACATTCATAAGGCCTTTAACCTTCAAAGCCTTGGCAAGCTGAATCGTCTGCTTCTCAATCTCCGCAACGGTTTCGGGCGAAAGGGTGTGCGGCGGTAATACGCATGCACTATCACCGGAGTGAATACCCGCCTCCTCGATATGCTCCATAATGCCGCTGACATAAACGTCAGTCCCATCGCATAGCGCATCAACATCAATCTCGATCGCGCTCTTAAGATAACGGTCGAGCAAAACAGGCGAACCCTTTGAAACCTTTACCGCGCGGGTGATATATTCTTGCAATTGCTCCATCGAATGCACAATCTGCATCCCTTGACCGCCCAAGACATAGGACGGACGAATGACAAGCGGAAAGCCAATATCTTCTGCTTTTTCAAAGGCTTCTTCGGCGGAGCTGGCAAGGCCATTTGGCGGTTGCATCAACCCAAGCTCATCAAGCAGCGCCGCAAAACGTTCCCGATCTTCCGCCAGGTCAATCGCATCGGGGTCAGTCCCTAAAATCGGAATTCCGGCCTCAAGCAACGCATCGGCAAGACGAAGCGGCGTTTGCCCGCCTAGCTGCACAATCACGCCCTTAACCGTGCCGGATGCTTGTTCGGCGCGGATAAGCTCAACGACATCTTCCTCGGTCAATGGCTCGAAATAAAGCCGGTCAGAGGTATCATAATCCGTGGACACGGTCTCCGGATTGCAATTCACCATGATCGTCTCATACCCCGCCGTCCGCAGGGCGTAGGCCGCATGAACGCAGCAATAATCAAACTCGATCCCTTGGCCAATCCGGTTCGGTCCACCGCCAAGGATGATGACTTTTTCCTTATCCGATGGATCAATCTCGCTCTCCGCCGGTTGCAAACCACTGCCTTCGTAACAGCCATACATATACGGCGTGCCGGATGGGATTTCGGCGGCGCAGGTATCAACGCGCTTGTAAACCGGATGCACATTATGCGCGTGGCGTGCCTTGCGCACGTCATCCTCGGTAACATCGCGAAGCTTGGCGAGCTGCTTATCCGAAAAGCCGAGCTTTTTAATCCGCATCCACCCGCTAGCATCCGTGGGCAGGCCATTATCAAGTATCCCGCGCTCTGCATTAATAATGTTTTCAATCCGGTCCAGATACCAATGATCCACCTTCGATAACTGATAAATCTTATCCTTATCAATGCCATGCCGCATCGCATCGGCGATATGCAGCAGGCGTTCGGGCGAAGTTTTCCCGACCTTCGCTAAAATGGTATCCCGCAAGGAATCTTCATTATCCGAGATGAGCGGCGCGAGCGGCTCTAGCCCGTTAAAGCCATATTCCAAGGAGCGCATCGCCTTTTGAAAGCTTTCCTCGAAATTCCGCCCAATCGCCATCGCCTCGCCAACCGATTTCATCGCGGTGGTGAGGGCATTGCTTGATCCCTTAAACTTTTCAAACGCAAAGCGTGGAATTTTTGTGACAACATAATCAATCGTCGGCTCGAACGAAGCAGGAATTTTTCCGCCCGTAATATCGTTATCCAGCTCATCCAGCGTATAGCCAACCGCCAATTTCGCCGCGACCTTCGCAATCGGGAAGCCCGTGGCCTTGGACGCCAGCGCGGAGGAGCGCGATACACGCGGGTTCATCTCGATCACTACCATGCGGCCCGTATCGGGGCACATCCCGAACTGCACATTCGACCCACCGGTTTCAACACCAATGGCGCGCAGGACTTTAAGCGAAGCATTCCGCATGATCTGATATTCTTTATCCGTGAGCGTCAGGGCAGGGGCAGCGGTAATCGAATCCCCCGTATGCACGCCCATCGGGTCGATATTTTCAATCGAGCAAATAATGATGCAATTGTCGTTACGATCGCGCACCACCTCCATCTCATATTCTTTCCAGCCCAAGAGCGACTCATCAATCAAAACCTCAGTCGTTGGCGAGGCATCCAACCCCTCACGCACAATCTTCTCGAACTCGTCTTTGTTATAGGCAACACCGCCGCCTGTTCCGCCCATGGTAAAGGAAGGGCGAATAATCGCCGGAAGGCCAAGCTCTTCTAACGCCGCTCGCGCACCATCCATATCATGGACAACAGCGGATTTTGGACTTTCAAGGCCAATCTCTTCCATGCATTGGATAAAGCGATCGCGATTCTCCGCCTTATCAATCACATCCGCCTTCGCGCCGATCATCTCAATACCAAGCGCCTCAAGCACGCCCATTTCCTCAAGCGCAAGCGCCGTATTCAACGCCGTCTGCCCGCCCATGGTCGGCAATAACGCATCGGGGCGCTCTTTTTCCAAAATCTTCGCAACAACCTTCGGCGTAATCGGCTCGATATACGTCGCATCCGCCATCTCCGGATCGGTCATGATCGTGGCGGGGTTGGAGTTAATGAGGATAATCCGATACCCTTCCTCCCGCAGCGCCTTACACGCCTGCGCCCCCGAATAATCAAACTCACACGCCTGCCCGATAACAATGGGCCCTGCGCCGATAATACAAATGGATTTGAGGTCTGTTCTTTTAGGCATCTTGTCTACTATCTTCTTCGGGGGTTAAATCTGTTGTAATGGTTTCGAATGATTGGCTCTGCTCGCTATGTTCCAGTAAGTCACCCGCCGCGATATCAAAAATCCACGGCTTTATGGTGACACGCTTTTCTTCTAAGGCCTTCGCGACACTTGGGTATTTTTTTAAATTTTCGACGCTTTCCAAAACCACCCTTTTTTCCGTTTCCGCGTTGATATCCTCACCGGCAGAGCAGCATTTTTCCGCATCGTCATGTGCATGCTTTACGACACTGATAAAGCTGGCAATTTCTTCATCGTCGATGTTCTCTGCCAAGGCCTTAACCGCGCCGCATTGCGTGTGCCCCAAAACAATAATCGTATCGACCTTGTTGTAATTAAGCGCAAATTGCAGCGCCGCCGCCAACGCCGTTCCCGTTTTATACGGACGCACAATCGCCCCCATGGCTTTATGTGCAAAGAAAGTGCCCGGACGTGCGCGGAAAATTGTCCCTGGATTTGTCCGCGAGTCGATGCAGGAAATAATGAAATAGCGCGGAGATTGCCCTTCCTTGGCCAGGACATTCATCAACGACGAATCTTCCGCGTATTGATAACGCTTAAACTCCGCCAATCCTTTTACCAATTCATCTGTCATCGTTTCTAAGCCGCTTTTGCCTTTTTAATCGTGTCTCTAAACCGTTCAAACAAATAATAACTGTCATTCGGACCGGGGGAGGCTTCGGGGTGGTATTGCACGCTAAAGACGGGTTTATCAACCATGCGCAAGCCTTCGTTTGAGCCATCGAACAGGCTCACATGCGAGACCTCGACACCTTCGGGAAGGCTCTCGGCAATAACCTCAAAGCCGTGGTTCTGGGATGTAATCTCAACCTTATCCGTTGTTAAATCTTTCACCGGCTGGTTCGCGCCGCGATGCCCCAAATGCATCTTGCGCGTCTTACCGCCCAAGGCTTGGGCGAGCAATTGATGCCCCAAACAAATCCCGAAGATCGGAATGTTTTTCTCGACCAAGGTCTTAATCACCGGAACCGCATATTCCCCTGTCGCCGCCGGATCACCGGGGCCATTGGAGAGGAACACACCATCGGGATTATAGGCCAAAATCTCCTCCGCCGATGTTTGCGCCGGAACAACCGTGACATCAAACCCGACATTGGCAAGACAGCGCAGAATATTGAGCTTCGCGCCGAAATCGATCGCGACAACTTTATAAGCAGGTGCATCTTGCTCCGTATGCCCGTCTTTGATGCTCCAACATTTCTGCGTCCACGCATAAGGCTCGCTACACGAAACTTCCTTCGCTAAATCCATCCCCTCTAATCCGGCCCAGCTTTTTGCCTCTTCATGCAGCGCCGCCAGATCGAAATTCCCGCCCGCATCATGCGCAATCACACCATTGGGCGCACCGTTATCGCGGATATGCCGCGTAAGCGCCCGCGTGTCGATGCCGCTAATCCCCGGTAGGTTATGTTCTTTAAGCCACAAATCAAATCCCTGCGCCGCGCGCCAGTTTGATGGCTCGGTAATATCCTCGCGCACAATCAATCCGCGTGCGGCTGGATTAACCGTCTCCATATCCTCGTCATTCGTGCCGACATTGCCGATATGGGGAAAGGTGAATGTTATAATTTGCGCCGCAAAGCTCGGGTCGGTGAGCGTTTCTTGATAGCCCGTCATGCCGGTATGAAAACAAATCTCGCCCACTGCGCGGGTTTCCGCTCCGAAACCACGCCCGAAAAAGACGCTCCCGTCACTAAGAACAATGACCGCGCTGGCGGCATCGGGAATGGAAGGATATGAAGTTTTTGTCATGAATGATTGTCTTTCTAGCATATTGTCTTTAAAAGATGTCGCTAGAAACAATGTAAGTAATGAGTTTTTAGATAAAAATAAAGAGAAAAAATGACGAAACGTGAAGAATTAACCACTGCTATGAAAGCAGCGATGAAAAGCAAAAACCAAGCGGCGCTTTCAACGATCCGTTTGATTCAGGCCGCGATGAAAGATCGTGACATTGCCGCACGCGGGCAGGGGAATGCCGACGGCATCAGCGAGGCGGAAATCCTCTCTATGTTGCAATCCATGATCAAGCAACGTCAGGAATCGGCAAAAACCTATTGCGATGCCGGGCGCGAGGAATTGGCGGAGCGCGAAGAAGCCGAAATCGAAATCATCCAGACCTTCCTCCCCAAGCAACTCTCCGAAGATGAAGTGGGATCAGCCATTGAAAAAATCATTGAGGAAACGGGTGCAGCCGACATAAAGGATATGGGTAAAGTCATGGGCGCATTAAAGTCCCAATATGCCGGTCAAATCGACATGGGCAAAGCCGGTGGGTTTGTGAAGGCAAAATTGGGGTAGGTTTCCAATATTGTCATCCCGAGCGAAGTCGAGGGATCTGACGTATTAGCAGATTCCTCCACTTCCTAACGGTCGGTCGGAATGACATGATGGAGGGCAACAAAAAAGCCCGCAAAACGCGGGCTCACTCAATCACTAATACACTAAACAACTAAATCGCTATTTCGAAAACAGGCTCAAAACGCCGTCTTTCATGTCGTTGAGAATATCCGACATACTTTCGTCGCTACCATACTCAATAATTTTTAGCTTGCTGTCCTTCGAGAAAATCTCCGGCATATAGTACACACTCCTTTTTTTGTTAAACCTTTATTACCTAAAGATAATATAGCAAAAATTGTGCATTGCCGCAAACTTGCACAGCTAAGTCATTGATAATAAAGAAAAAACTTAAGTTAATAAAAAATTAACAAAAAGGTATAAAATGTATCTTATTTAAAAATACCGGAGAAAAATGCCTTGAAAGCAGAAAGGGAAAAGCCATCATCGGCGTGGATTCCATATTCAATAACCTTGATTTTATCGGTGTTTTTGAAAATGGATGGCATATGTTGCTTTCTTTAAAAAACGATTATTTTATATCGTTGATGCTTTGAATTTAGCACGTATGTATCCTGATACAAATAATAATGCATATATTCAACCACTTTTTCACAGTTTTTGGTATTTTATACGAAACCTTGCCCGATAGGCCGCAAAACCCTATAAGAAACCATGTCCCTGTCCCCACGCTTTTTAGACGAGATTCGTAATCGCCTGACCCTCTCCGATATTATCGGGCGGCGTATATCGGTAAAGCGGGCAGGGCGGGAGTTCAAGGCATGCTGCCCCTTCCACAACGAAAAATCCCCTAGCTTCACGATTAATGACGATAAGCAATTCTACCACTGCTTTGGCTGTGGCGCGCATGGCGATGTGATTGGTTTCGTAATGCAGCACGATAATCTGGACTTCATCAATGCGGTGGAGATGCTGAGCGCGGATGCAGGCCTGCAAATGCCCAAGCCCGATCCGCAAGCCGCCAAACGCGCGGAGAAGGAAAAAAGCCTTTATGATTTGATGGACGAAGCCACAAAATTCTTCGCCGCCCAGCTCACCAATCCCGCAAACACGGATATACAAGATTATCTCGATACCCGTGGACTTGGCGGCGTAACACAAGAAAGCTTCCGCCTCGGCTACGCCCCTGCCGACGGGCAAGCCTTACGCAAACACCTAAGCGCCCAAGGCTTCACCGACACCATGATGATCGAGGCCGGAGTGCTCAAGCAATCCACAAAAGGCGGCGAGCCTTATATCTTCTTTCGCGACCGCGTGATGTTCCCCGTCGCCGATCGACGCGGACGAATCGTTGCCTTCGGCGGGCGCATCTTGCCCGAGCATATCCGCCCCAATAACAACCCGAACTTCACCCCGCCCAAATACATCAACTCCTCCGACACACCATTATTCGATAAAGGGCGCATGCTATACGGTGAGCAACATGCAAGACACGCCGCGCGTGAGGGGCATGGCATTATCGTCACCGAAGGCTACATGGACGTCATCGCCGCACACCAAGCGGGGTTCAAGGGCGCAGTTGCCCCGATGGGAACCGCCATGACCGAAGACCAAATCGCCAATTTATGGTCCATGATCCCCGATGAGGAAAAAATCCCCACCCTATGCTTTGACGGTGATAATGCGGGGCGCAAAGCCGCCGCCCGCGCGTGCGAGCGCATCCTCCCGCTTCTTCAACCCGATCAATCCGCCCGCTTCGCCTTCATGCCCGATGGCGAAGACCCCGATAGCCTCATTCGCGCGCAGGGCGCAGGAGCGCTGAAATCCGTGCTACAGGCCGCCATGCCGCTCTTCGAGTTCATATGGGCCACGCATACGGCGGGACGAACTCTTCAATCCCCCGAACAACGCGCCGGATTGGAAAAGTCCCTCTACACCATGATCGCCCGCATTCAGGATCAAAACGTACAGCGTTATTATAAAGAGCGAATCCGCAACAAAATCTCCGAAACCTTCTTCCCGCGTAGAAAAGCCGGCGGCGGTAGCTATACCCCCAAAAACCCCGCCAACGCCCTACGCCTCAAAAAACCCGCCAGCAACGCCGCCGCAATGCTAAAAGAGAAAATCCTCCTCGCCGCCATCCTCAACCACCCCGCGCTTTACACGCATCTGGAGGAGCAAATCGGCGCGCTCCCCGCCATCCACCCCCGCAGCGAATTATTGCGCCAATCTATGATCGTCGCGCTTGAGGATTCGCTGGATATTGATAGCGCCGCGCTCAAGCTTGATTTAAAAAATCAAGGGTTTGAACAAGAAATAGATGACATATGCAACGAATCTGTTTATGTTCACGCAGTTTTCAGTCGACCAATCCCAAAAGGTGAAGAACAAGAGGCCGACATACATGCAAAAGCGCAAGACTGGCTGCGACTTTACGAAAGCATGAAGAATCAGGGATTAAACCGTGAAATACGGAATGGCTGGAAACAGGCTTACGAGAATGAGAACGAGGAAGAAGAGAGAAAATTACAAGCATTGATGAATAGCAGGGCAGAGCAAAACGCACATCACGATGATTAATCATTCAAAGTGATTCGTTTTTATCCACCCGATATACATTCTCATCGCGGTCATTCTTACAACAAGCCTTTATAAATCTAATACTTTGATATTTAATGATTCGAACAGCACCTAGGGGGTGTTTTGACATGGCAAAATCTGGAAATTTATCTGTGAGCGAAAAACAAGACGATACACAAGACACAACCGCGAAAAAGGGCTCTTTAGAGGCCGTCGTGAAAAAGCTGGTTAAACAGGGCAAGGATAAGGGCTTCCTGACCTATGACCAGATCAATAAGGCGCTTCCCGCCAATGAATTTGCCTCCGATCAAATCGAGGACGCTATGGCGACATTCTCCGATATGGGCGTGCAAATGGTCGAAAGCGAAGACGACGTTTCTGAGGACGATGCCGAAAAGGGCAATGAAAAGGCCGGTGGTAACATCGCCGACGATGATACAGGCCGCACCGATGACCCCGTTCGCATGTATTTGCGTGAGATGGGACAGGTTGAGCTGCTCTCCCGCGAAGGCGAAATCGCGATTGCAAAGCGTATCGAGGCGGGTCGTGAAATGATGATCGGCGGGATTTGCGAATCTCCTTTGGCGATCGAATCGATTATCGCATGGCACAAGGCCTTGCTTGAGGGTGATATTCTACTGCGTGAGGTTATCGATCTCGACGCGACCTATAATGACGGCCCCGACGATGAAACGGTGAAAAAGGCCGAAGAAGAGGGCGAAGACGCCGAAAACGATAATGACGAAGACGGCGAATCTTCCGAGGAAAAAGAAGGCGAAGAAAAAGAAGGCGAAGATGCCGAATCCGAAGAGGATGAAGTAAGCGTCTCCCTCGCCGCGATGGAAGAAGAGCTCTCCCCCCAAGTCTACGAAATCTTCAGCAACATCAACAAAACCTACAAAAAAATGCAAAAGGCGCAGAATGAACGCATCGCTGCTTTGCAAAAAGGTGATGAACCAGACGCCAAAATCACCAAAAAATATGAAGCCGCCAAGGAAGAAATGGTCGGGCATATGAATGAGGTAAAGCTCAATAACTCCCGTATCGAGCAGCTCATTGATCGCTTATATGAAACCAACCGCGAACTTGTCACGATGGAAGGGAAGCTCATGCGCCTTGCCGTGAAATGCAAGGTTAAGCGCGAAAGCTTCCTCGAGGAATATTACGGTTCCGAACTTGACCCAACATGGCTTGACCGCGTGTCAAAGCTTAAGGGTAAAGGCTGGGATAAATTCGCCGAGAAACATGCCGAGGAAATCGGTAGAATCCGCGATCAAGTCGCACTCGTCTCCGAAGACACAATGCTCCCCATCGCCGAATGGCGGCGCGTGATCGGCACGGTGCAAAAGGGCGAAAAAGAAGCCGCCCGCGCGAAAAAGGAAATGGTCGAGGCAAACCTACGCCTCGTGATTTCCATCGCCAAAAAATACACCAACCGTGGCCTCCAATTTCTTGACCTCATTCAAGAGGGAAATATCGGCTTGATGAAGGCGGTTGATAAATTCGAATATCGCCGTGGCTATAAATTCTCCACCTACGCAACTTGGTGGATCAGGCAGGCCATCACGCGCTCCATCGCTGACCAAGCCCGCACCATCCGTATTCCGGTGCATATGATCGAAACGATCAACAAATTGGTGCGGACATCACGTCAAATGATGCACGAAATTGGCCGCGAACCAACGCCGGAAGAATTATCCGAGCGCTTACACATGCCATTAGAAAAAGTCCGTAAGGTATTGAAAATCGCCAAAGAACCCGTTTCTCTCGAAACGCCGATCGGTGACGAAGAAGACAGTTCATTGGGTGACTTCATCGAGGATAAAAACGCAATCGCACCGATCGATTCCGCGATTCACTCAAACCTACGCGAGACCACAACCCGCGTATTGGCCTCTCTCACCCCGCGTGAGGAGCGCGTTTTGCGTATGCGTTTCGGCATCGGCATGAACACGGATCATACGCTCGAAGAAGTCGGTCAACAATTCAACGTCACCCGCGAACGTATCCGCCAGATCGANNCACCCAAGCCGCAGCCGTAAGCTAAGAAGTTTCTTGGATACGTAGAAGTTACCAAACAACCTCTAGGGCATTCGCCCCCCATACCGAAAAAATTGCCGTGCGGTAAAAACTGCACGGCTTTTTTGTATCAGAGAACCGTCATCCCCGCGGCGTAGCTTGCTACGCTAAAACGGCGGGGATCCAGTGATGCCAGCAGTCTTACTGCTGACGTCCCCCGCCCCCTAAACTGGCACGCGTTTTGCATATTATCCTATTAAGTTTAAAAACAAAAAAACGGGGATTACACACCATGAAAACATTACAATCTTATTACGATACTTTATCCAAGGCCACCGCCCACAACGATGCCAATATACAAGCCGTAGCCGCTACACAAAATCACGAAAGCATGCAAAACATAGCCGCGAAACTCAACGCCATCGAACCCAGCGCGGGGGAGGGTGCAATACTCGCAAGCGAAACGCTGCCGGCCGCAAGCATCATGCCCTTGGTCGCAATCGCCGGCATGTTCCTATTCGGCGCCGCCCTCCTGTCCCAAGGCATCTCCGCCCATTTCGCCTTCAAACGCGCAAAAACCCGCTTCATGTAAAACAACGTTCTCGACAGGCGTTTTTCTTATGGTATAAACTGATCCTGCGTGGGCCAGTAGCTCAGCTGGTTAGAGCAGTCCGCTCATAACGGATTGGTCGCTGGTTCAAGTCCGGCCTGGCCCACCATTTATCACGATCGAGCGATTAAAGTGCGTTTTGTTAAATGCCCGCTCTCGGCTTGAACCGGTTATTTTTTCTTTGACACAAAGCCAAAAATCCTTATAAATCCTCGTACTCCTGAGAAATGGGAAAGCTCCCATATTGAGAAAACACTCAATCCTCATCGGTAATCGGGACATAAAAAACCAAAACGTCTATGAAAGGACATGAACATGAGCGGAAAACGCGCCCAAGCAAAACATAAAATCGACCGTCGGTTAGCCTGTAACCTATGGGGTCGTGCAAAATCACCCTTTAATACACGCCAATCCGGCCCTGGTATGCATGGCGAACGCCGTGGAAAGCTTTCTGACTACGGTCTACAGCTCCGCGCAAAGCAAAAGCTTAAAGGTTACTACGGTAACATTGGCGAGAAACAATTCCGCAGCTATTACAAAGAAGCCGACCGCCTTCGCGGTGATACAGGACAAAATCTTATCGGCCTTCTTGAGCGCCGCTTGGATGCCGTAATCTATCGCGCCGGTATCGTGCCAACAGTCTTCGGCGCGCGTCAATTCGTGAACCACAAGCACGTAACCGTAAACGGCAAAGTCGTAAACATCCCCTCTTACCAAGTCAAAGAAGGCGACGTGATCGAAGTCCGTGAAAAGGGCAAAACCCTTCCAATGGTTCTTGAAGCCCTTCAAAACCCCGAGCGTGAAGTACCGGAATATCTCGACGTTGATGCAAAAGCGTTGAAAGTAACCTTCCTCCGCACGCCAAAGCTTGAAGACGTGCCTTACCCGGTACAGATGGAACCAAATTTTATCGTCGAATTCTATTCACGTTAATTAAGGTTCCAAAACCAGTTTCAAAAAGCCGCTATTCTTTAGCGGCTTTTTTCGTTCGAAGGAGCGTAGAAACAATCCCATGCAATGTCCGCACTTCTTGATCGCTCATATCCGCGCGGGAGAATATAGCGCGGATATTGCGGATCATGGTGGGCTTTAAATGTGTCGATTGAAAGAACCGTCCCTCTTCGAGCGCCCCCTCCAGCCGTTCATAAAACCCGATCAAATCCGCCTGCGCGACCGGAAAGCTATCCCCGCGAGGCAGCGCACGCGCAGGGGCATCACTCGCCGCCTGCCCATAGGCCGCGACCATCAACAACACCGATTGCCCCAAATTAAGCGATGAGAACGCTGGATTTGTCGGAATCGTAATCAATGAATGGCATAAAGATACCTCATCATTCTCAAGCCCCGTCCGCTCTGGCCCGAACACAAATGCCGCACGTTTTTGCACATTCTCCATCATATCCTCAACCGCGCCATTGGGCGTGAAGACAGGCTTCACCAAATCCCGTCGCCGCGCCGTTGTCGCATAAAGGTGATGCAAATCGGCCGAAGCCTCAGCAAGGCTATCAAACACACGCACCGTATCCATATGCGCAAACGCCCCCGCCGCCATACCATCCGCCGCGTCGTTCGGCCAGCCATCACGCGGGGCAACAAGGCGCAGATCCCTGAACCCGAAATTCCCCATGGCCCGCGCCGCCGCGCCAATATTCTCCCCCATTTGCGGGCGAACAAGGATAATTGCGGGTGTTTTTGCGTTTGGTTTTGCCATAAGATTGCTGTCTAAGTCATTGTTATAGAATACGATTGTCTGCCACAGTTGAAAAATTTCTTGGCATGCGGTATAACGTTAATACTCTGTTAATACATTGAAAAGAAAAAGCTGAAAACCTAAAGATTTAAAACTCTTAAAAGGTGGATTGGCATAATGTTTGCATTGATAAAAAGGTTAGTGGTAAAAACCAAAAAAATAAAAACAGAGAATAGAGGAGAGAGTAAAAATATGTTTACAGATACACAAGAATTACTCAACAGCGCGCAAAAACCCTTCAATATTATTGAGGAATATGCGGCATTGAACCCAAAACGTAAGGTTCTCTTATGCGACAATCTCTTTATTGAGGGGAAAGTACCATTTCAAAACATGGTAAAGCTCCTCTGGCCCGAGGCACAGAATAAAGATATGAAAAAGCTAGAAAAATTCCTCACACTAATCCGTAGCTCTGTAAAGTAAGGCCCGCCTCCAAAAACACCCTCATTGCACGGATAAGCCGTGTAATGACGCTTATTGAAGGGCTTTAAAGCCTTAAGAAAGCCGTTCCCGAACCTTTTCCTCACCAATCAACAAGAACAAATCCGCCATTTCCGGCCCATGCTGCTGCCCCGTAATCGCGAGGCGTAGCGGCATAAACAGCCCGCGCCCTTTGCGCCCGCTCGCTTCCTTAATCTTCCCTGTCCATTCGCCCCAACTCTCCCGCGTCCAGGGGGCAGGGGGCAGCAATTCACGCGCCGCCGCGATATAATCCACATCTTCATCCGCAATCACGGGCGTAACATCGCCATGCACAAAATCCCAAATGGCCTTCACATCTGAAACCCGCTCCAAATTCGCCTTTACAGCCTCCCAAAACGCGGCATCAATATCCTGTAACCCCATCTGCGCAAGGCGCACATTAACAACGCTAAACGCCGTTTCATGAATGATCTTGGAATTCAGACGCAACAATTCATCGGGATCAAGCTTTGGCGTCCCACGAGAGAATTTCTCAAAGCCAAAGCTATCAATAAGGCTCTGAATATCGCTAAACGCTTCAATCGGCTCTGACGTGCCAAGCCGCGACAGCAAGCTAACGGGCGCCATCGGCTCAAGCCCCTCAACATCACGCAAATCAACAATGCTGAGCGAACCAAGACGTTTAGAGAGCTTCCCGCCCTCCGCATCGGAAATCAGCGGCAAATGCGCAAATTCCGGCACAGTGTCGCTTAATGCCTCAAACATCTGCACATGCGTGGCCGTATTCGAAACATGATCTTCCCCGCGCACAACATGCGTAATCTTAAAATCAATGTCATCAATGACGGAACATAGGTGATAAAGCGGGCTACCATCCTCACGCAATACAACCGGATCGGATTGATCTTTGCCGTGAAAATTCACCTCCCCGCGAATATGGTCATTCCATGTGATTGGCTCGTGATTAAGCTTAAACCGCCAATGCGGCTTACGCCCTTCGGCCTCAAATGCCGCAATTTGCTCATCCGTAAGATCCAGCGCCGCCCGATCATAAATCGGTGGCTTCCCGCGCGAGAGAAGGGATTTGCGCTTCAATGATAATTCTTCCGGCGTCTCGTAACACGCATAAAGCCGCCCATCGGCCTTCAGCTTCTCGATCTGCTCATCGTACCGCGCCAAACGATCCTTCTGATTCGCCTTTTCATCCCAATTCAGGCCAAGCCAGATCAAACTCTCCTCAATCGCCTTCTCATACTCAACCTTGGAACGCTCCGGATCTGTATCATCAATCCGCAGCAAAAAATGCCCGCCATTGGCGCGCGCAAATAACCACGTAATCAACGCCGTCCGCGCATTCCCAACATGCAGCATTCCGGTAGGGGAGGGGGCAAATCTAACTCTTACTGACATAATTTCTTTCTATTTTTAACGCGAAGATTTAAAGCTCCACGAAGATCACGAAGTTTTGTATAACCACCAATAATTATAAGACTTCATGGGCTTCGTGTATCTTCTTTTCTTCGTGTTAAAATCTTTTCACAATGATTTCAATGAAAACCGTATTTATTCGTCATCGGATACCGCCAATCGCGATCAAAGGCGCGGGTTGTGATTTTAACGCCCGGTGGGGCTTGGTTGCGTTTATATTCCGAAATTCGCAGCAGATGTGCGACGTGCTCCACTATTTCCCGCTCAAACCCATCCGCAACGATTCCATCAACACTCTGCTGACCTTCAACCAAGCCTTCCAAAATCGCATCCAGAACATCATAATCCGGCAGGCTATCCTGATCCGTTTGATCAGCGCGCAGCTCCGCGCTCGGCGCTTTGGTAATAATCCGCTCCGGCATAACCGCCCCGCGCGCATTCCGCCACCGCGATAACGCATAAACCCGCGTCTTATAAACATCCTTCAGCGCATTAAACGCCCCGTTCATATCCCCATAGAGCGTCGCATACCCCACCGCCATCTCGCTCTTATTTCCCGTAGTCAGGAGCAGCGCCCCCGATTGGTTCGACAGCGCCATAAGGATGCTCCCGCGAATTCGGCTCTGCATATTCTCATGCGCCAAGCCCGCTAAATCCGGAATAATCCCCGCAAATGCATCCATCGCCCCCGCAATCGGCAAAACTTCATAAGACACGCCAAGCATCTCCGCGCAGGCCTTGGCATCCTCTAAGCTCTCCTCCGAGGTAAAAGGCGAGGGCAACATAACGCAGCGCACATGCGCCGCCCCCAACGCATCCACCGCCAACGCCGCCGTCAAAGCGGAATCAATCCCGCCCGAAAGGCCAATCAGCACATCCGAAAACCCGTTCTTGCGCACATAATCCCGAATACCGAGCGTAAGGGCATTCCAAACCCCCTCATTGTCATCCCGAGCGTAGTCGAGGGATCTGCTCATAGCACCAGATTCCTCCACGCGCTGCGCTTGGTCGGAATGACAATATGCAAGAGCATCCTCTTCAAACGCCTTCGCCCGCGCGACAACCGCGCCTTCCGCATCCATCACAAACGAACCGCCATCAAACACCAACGCATCCTGCCCGCCAATTTGATTGACGTAGAGCAGGGGGAGGGCAGTTTCGCGGGTCCGCGCTTTTGCATGAGCCTCACGCACCTCTTCCTTGCCAATCCGCCACGGGCTGGCATTCGAAACGACCAACATTTCCGCCCCTTGCGCCGCCAAATGCGCGGCAACATCCGCATGCCACATATCCTCGCAAATCATAATGCCGAGCTTCACGCCTTTAAATGCAACAATATCGGGAAGCGGCGCGGCGTCAAACACCCGCTGCTCATCAAATACGCCATAATTGGGCAAATGATGTTTACACCGCGTTGCGAGTATCTCGCCGCCATGAAGGAGATGCACCGCATTATAAACCTTCCCCTCAATCACCCAAGGGCAGCCAACAAGCGCCGCCGCCTCAAACGCCGCCCCATCCGCCGCAAGCTTTAGCAACGCATCCTTACACGCGCTCAAAAACCCATCCCGCAAGATCAAATCCTCGGGCGGATAGCCAGATAAAACAAGCTCGGGAAAAACAACGAGATCACTCTTATGATCCTTGCCCGCATCCCGCCAAACATCCAGTACCCGCGCCGCATTCCCCGCCAAATCGCCGAGCGTCGGATTAATCTGCGCCAATGTAAAAGAAAGAGAGTTCATACAAATCTTATTAAAAACCACAGATTAACACAGATGGACACAGATAAGATGTACGCACTTTAAAATCTGTGTTTATCCGTGTTCCATCTGTGGTTAATTTCCAAATGCCTGCGGCGCTTTACTCCGCCTTCGCAATGCTCGGATTAAAACCACCGTCGGGGCGTATCGCCTTCAACTCATCCGCAATCAAAAATGCCAATTCCAAAACCTGATTAGCATTCAGACGCGGATCACAAGCCGTGTGATAGCGCGAGCCCAAATCCTCATCGGAAATCGCATCGGCGCCGCCAACACATTCGGTCACATCCTCACCGGTCATTTCAAAATGCACACCGCCCGGATGCGTCCCCTCGGCCTTATGCACCGCAAAGAAGCCACGAACCTCAGCCAAAATATGCTCGAAATTCCGTGTCTTATAGCCGCTGCTCGATTTAAACGTATTGCCATGCATCGGATCACAAGACCACACAACATTGCGGCCTTCTTCCTTAACCTTCCGCAAGAGCGGGGCAAGCTTTTCCTCAACACTATCATGCCCCATCCGCGCAATGAGGGTCAGACGACCCGCAATATTCTCGGGGTTCAAAACATCAATCAGGCGAATAAGCTCATCCGGCTCAAGCGCAGGCGAGCATTTCAGGCCAAGCGGGTTCTTCACCCCGCGCACAAATTCAATCTGCGCGTGATCCGCCTGATGCGTACGCGCCCCAATCCAAAGCATATGCGCGGAAGTATCATAATAATCCCCGCTCAAGCTATCGACCCGCGTCATCGCCTCTTCGTAATTAAGGTGTAGCGCCTCATGCGAAGTATAAAACGATGTCTGGCGCAGCGCAGGAACAGATTTCCCATTCACCCCACATGCCTCCATAAACCGCAACGCATCGGCAATCCGCTCCGCCAAATCGGTGTAACGTTCCTTCAGCGGGCTATCCTCGACAAACCCCAAATTCCACCCATGCACACGATGCAAATCGGCATACCCGCCCTTGGCAAAGGCACGAATAAGATTCAATGTCGCCGAAGCCTGATGATAGGATTTAATAAGCCGTTGCGGATCGGGAGTGCGTGCCTCGGCGGTAAATTCCAACCCGTTCACATTATCCCCGCGATAGCTAGGGAGGGTCACATCACCCTGGGTTTCCGTATCCGATGATCGCGGTTTGGCAAATTGCCCCGCCATGCGCCCAACCTTCACAACAGGCAAAGACCCGCCATAGGTAAGCACAATCGCCATCTGCAAAATCACACGAAACGTATCGCGAATATGATCCGCGCTAAATTCGGAAAAGCTCTCGGCGCAATCACCGCCTTGTAACAAAAACCCGCGCCCATGCGCCACTTCGCCCAGTTTACGCTCCAAATTCCGCGCCTCACCCGCAAAGACAAGCGGCGGCTGCGCGGTCAATTCCGCTTCAACGGCTTGTAATGCGGCCTGATCCGTATATTCCGGCATTTGTGAAACTGGTTTTGCGCGCCAGCTATCGGGGCTCCAAGTCATGTCTCTTCCTTACATGTGTCAAATTGAAACGTGAATATATACAAATAATTAGAGCGTGACAAACTCTTCCGCACTCGTCGGGTGAATAGGCATTGTCCGGTCAAAATCAGCCTTTGTCGCGCCTAAATTCATCGCCACCGCAAAGCCTTGCAAAATCTCCGGACTATCCAGCCCAACCATATGCAGCCCGAGCACGCGATCCGTAGCCTTATCAACTACCATTTTCATCAACGTCTTCTCTGCCCGCTTCGCCAATTGGTTGCGCATTGGGGTAAAGGTGGATTTATGAACCGTAATATCAAACCCCTTATCCCGCGCGGCTTGCTCGCTCAACCCCACGGTGCAAATATTGGGCGACGAAAACACCGCCGTTGCAATATTCTCGTAATTCACAACCCGATCCGCCTGCGCATTAAACAACCGATCCGCCAAAACATGCCCTTCCTTAATCGCCACAGGGGTCAAATGATCGAAATTCGCCACATCGCCGCAGGCATAAATATGCGGCTGCGAGGTCTGATAATCCGCATTAATCTTAACCTGCCCGTTGGGCGAAAGCGCAACCCCCGCCGCCTCAAGCCCAAGCCGATCCGTCACCGGAACCCGCCCAATCGCCGCCATCGGCAAATCGCAGGGCAGGGCAGCGCCCGTATCCGTATGCACAACAAACCCATCATCCACCTTTTCGCATGACGCAATATTCGTATTAAAATGCAGGCCAATCCCCTGCGCCCGCATACATTCTGCCAAATGCGCCGCGAGATCACAATCAAACCCGCGCAAGAACATCTCCCCGCGATACAGCAAATCCACATGCGCCCCAAGCCCATGCAAAATATGCGCAAATTCCACCGCAATATAGCCACCGCCGACAATAACGGCACGCTTAGGCTGCTCGGGCCAGCTAAACAAATCATCCGATACCGCCATCAATTCGCCGCCATCACATTCCGGTACGCGGGGACGCCCGCCCACGGCAATTAAAATCTTCTCCGCACTGTACGTCTTTTCCCCGACGCGCACAGTATGCGCATTTTCAAACGCGGCATAGCCGTGGATAATCTCCACCCCCGCGCGCGCCAACGTCCCCTCATAGGCCTTGTTCAACCGCGCAATCTCATTCCGCTGGTTCGCAATCAGGGTTTTCCAATCAAACCCAATTTCCGGCACGTCCCAACCATATCCCCGTGCATCCTCAAACCCCGCGCCAAAATCCGCGCCATAGGCCATAATCTTCTTCGGCACACAGCCCAAATTCACGCAAGTCCCGCCAAGCGCCGATCCCTCAACCACCGCAACCTTTGCCCCATGGCTCGCCGCAATTCGCGCCGAGCGAACCCCCGCCGATCCCGCACCAATCACCAAAAAATCATAATCCATATAATTGTCATGCTGCGACTTGATCGCAGCATCTCCTTGCTAAATTAACAGATCCTGTGGTCTAGCCACAGGATGACGCTGTGTGGTGTATTAATCCTTCCACCGCCGATGCAACCACAACCACTGCTCCGGCCGCTCAGAAATCCAGCCCTCAAGCAATCCATGCGCATCCGCAATCACATCCTCAAGCGGCTTATCCAAATCCATCGCCGGATTAACAATAAGCTTAAACGAGCCATCTTCAAGGCGGATATTTTGCACAGGGATTAATTTCAACCCATGCTTCTTTGCCAATTGCACAAAAATCGGGTTGGTCATCGCCTCGCGCCCGAAAAACGGCACATCCACGCCTTCATTATACTTCTGATCAATCAAAATCCCGACATGCCGCCCCGCCTTTATCGCCTTAAGAAGCGACATCCCGCCCTCTCGCGATTTTGCATGCGCACGCAGGCGCCCCCCCTGTGATCGCATCCGCATCAACATCCGATCCACAAACGGGTTATTCGGCGCACGATAGGTAATATCGATTTGTAAATCCCGCTGCAACATCGGCGCAATACAATTTAATTCCCAATTCCCAAGATGCGCCGCGATGAAAAGACAGCGATCCCCGTCCTTAATATGCTCCCCCCCTTCAATCACCGTATGCTCCGCCGCAATGGTTTTAAGATGCGGATACTCCGCCACCACACGCCCCAAATTATCCCACATCCCGCAAATAACATCATCCGCATCAATGTCGGGCAGCGCAGCCTCCAAATTCCGCTTCGCCTTACGCGAAGCCGCCAACCGCGCCCCAACCACGCGCCCAATCCACCCGCCAAACCCCGACGCCACCCGCCAAGGCAAACACCGAAAAACACAAAACAAGATTAACAGGCCAAAGCCTTCCAATGCATAACGAACCGATTTCATGACCGCCCCAGCCCCTGAACCAGAGCGTCAAGCGTATCCAACCCGTCAATTTCCATCGCAACGGGGACAATATCAACCAAATCCTTATCCCCGATAGGCAGGCGCAAATAATCTTTTGTCGTTGTGATAAGGCGCGCATCCATGGATTTCGCCTTCTCGCGCAGCGCCCGAAAATCCCCCGCGCCATAGGGGCAATGATCGCCAAAGGCTTGCGTTTCAACAACATTCAAACCCAAATCATCACGCAGAAAATTGAAAAACTTATCCGGATAACCAAGCCCCGCAAACGCGAAATAACGTTGCTTCAGATTGGCTTTAAAGTCCGGTGATGGTTTTAAATGCCCCCGCAAAACAGGAACATCATCGGGCAGCATATCCAAAACGCCTGCGCGATCATCGCCAATCAACAAAAACGCATCCGCCTTCGCCAAGCCACGCTCAAGCGGCTCGCGCAACGGGCCGGCGGGCATCATCTTGCCGTTTCCGAACCCCATCTCGCCATTCACAACAATAATGCTGATATCTTTTTGAATGCCCGGATTTTGCAATCCGTCATCCATTACCAGAAAATCGATGCCATGCTTTGCCGCCAATGCCGCGCCCGCAATGCGATCTGCCGAAACAATCGTCGGCGCGTGTTGCGCAAGGATAAGCGATTCATCACCCACATCCCACGCGCTATGCTTCGCCGTGTTAACGAGAAGCGGCCCACGTTCCGCCCCGCCATAACCACGCAGCATAAAGCCGGGATTATCCGCCAGCCCCTGATCCTTAAGATAATTCAAAACTGCAATCGCGGACGGCGTTTTCCCCGTCCCCCCCGCAACCAAATTCCCAAGGCATAAAATCGGCAGCGGTGCTTTTTTCGTGCGCGTCATCCCCTGATGCAACTTGAAAAACACACCATAAAGGGAGGCAAATGGACACAAAGCCATACGCCGCCAATCACGACGCTCATCTTTCGGATACCAATATGAAGGCGTCTTCAGGGTCATATCTCTAACCCTTCCAACATCGGAGTAAGTTCATCCATAACATCATCTATAACATGTGATTTGCGCATCGCAAAATCGTGAGCATTTTGAATAAGATCCCGCCGCGCGGCCTCATCATTGAAAAGCCGTGATATCTCTGTTCCCAATTGCCCTTCATCAGCAACAAAAACACAAGCCTGCGCTACCGCCATATCATCAAATATCTCCTGCAAATTTTGTACATTCGGCCCATGCAAAACCGCACACCCAAGCTGCGCCGCCTCAATCGGATTATGCCCGCCGCCGCCATCATGGCTAAGCGATCGCCCAATATAAACAATCTCGCCAAGACGATAAAACAATCCCAATTCCCCGAGCGTATTGGCAATGTAAATTTGCGTCTCCGTATCCGGCAACGCTTTGCTCGCGCCCCGTATCACGGTTTTCAAACCGCCGGTATCAAGGCTCTCCCCGCGTTCGGGATGACGGGGGATAATGATGCTCAGCGCCTCGGGATGCGTTGCCGCAATTTGTTCATGTAAGCGGCAAGCAATCTCTTCCTCCCCCGCATGCGTGCTGGCATAAACAACAATATCGCGCCCCATCGTTGCGGTCAAAAGCGCTTTTAAATCCGCCGCATCATGGGGCAGGGGGGCGGCGCTATATTTCACATTATCACGATTATCCGCCGCAACACCAATCGCATTAAAACGCCGCGCATCCCCCTCAGTCTGTGCCAAGACCGGATCAAACGCGCTTAAAATCTCACGCAAATCACGCTTAAAAAACCGCCATTTATGAAATGAGCGTTCCGACAATCGCCCATTCACAAGCGCCGCCGGAATACCGCGCTGCTTTAACCCCAAAACCATATTCGGCCAAAATTCTGACTCCATCCACACGGCGGCATCCGGTTTCCAATGATCCAAAAACCGCGCGACCCACGTCGGATGATCAACCGGAATAAACTGATGAAACGCCCGATCGGGCAGCTTATTCGCCATCAACCGTGCGGAGGTCAGCGTTCCCGTGCTCACAAGAATATTCAGCCTCTCATACCGCGCCAATAATGCCTTAATTAAAATCAGCGCCGATTGCGCCTCCCCCACACTCGCCGCATGCAGGTAAAGCAGCTTCCCATCCGGTCGAGCATGCGCCGCAATGCCGCGCCGCTCATCAATCCGCACCGCATCTTCCTTCCCACGCGCCAACCGCTTGCGCAAAATGCGCTCAAGCAACCAGTCACAATGCGATGTTAAAAAACGATAAAAACCGATCATGCGTTAAGTTATAAGCATGCTAGAGAGAGAAAGGAAATAGTATAGTCTTTTCGATTAAGAATAATACAGTCGGCGAAAATTACCGGCTTTTTAAAAAATGAACGTAAGCGTATTTAATATACGTGCGGCTCATTTTTTAAAAAGCGGAAATTTGCAGCACTGTATTATTCTTAAGCGGAAAGGCTATAATTAGCGCGTACAAGATCCGGCATTTAGACCCGTAGGCTCCCAAAAACATCCCGGAACGATACAGGCAAATTCATTATACTCATCCGGTGTATCCGTGTTCCCCTTATCCTCAACAAGCATCCCCGTCTTTATCCGCGATGTATTCCCCCCACACCCGCTCGTCGGGAAAACACGATCCAGATAGGTTGCAACATCATCACTATCCCATGGCGTGCTTTCGGTGGCGGTGTCAATATTGCTCTGCCACGACGCAAACGCCGCACATGCGGTGGGAAGCTCTCTTTTATCCGAACCATTGGCGTATTCATCCAGAGTAAAGAACCCGTCATGCGATCTTTGAATAAAATTCATACATTTCGCCTGTATCCAAACAGATTGCATCGACGCACATGTGTAAGCATTACCCTCAACCGTTCCATCATAGGGGTAGCTAAGCGATGTCCGTCCACCAAGAAAAGTGTGATCAAAGTTAGCGTCAAGATAGCTTTTCATCGCGCCACCTACCAGGGCTTCAAGAGCCTTATCCATATGGTCGGTCGCTAAAATTGTTTCCCATCGGTCACTTTCACTAAACATGTTTTCAGCTTCTTGCGCTAAAACGTCAAGCTGCCGATCAAAACACGTATATTCCAAAACACTATCCGGCTTCACGATCAAATTCTGGTTTTGCGTAATTTCACGCTGCGCTTCTAATATTGCGCGTGCCTCCATCGATTCGTAATATTCAGGGTCACAAGGCGAGGCCGCAAATTGCGCCTGCGCCGCGCTTGTTAAAAAGAGCGCTAAAATAGTGCTCAACACCAATGAAAGCGAAAATCGAATTTTGAAACTATGCATAAACTTACCCACTCTCATTATTTTACGCGATTTACCCCATCGGACGCAAATCTCTTTTACGGTGTTAAACGACAATTCCCCGAGGCACGATCAAAATAACACCCCGGATTGGCACAAACATGATCAGGAAAAGAAAAATCGTCTACCTTATTCACATTACCTTGCAAATCGATCGCGTATTTCGTTTGAAACGCCGTAACACCCGTCGGAATGGGAGGTTCACAAGAAGACGCATCAACAAAATCCATAAATATATTCGGCGTATCAGCGACAGTATCCCGCGCCGTGTCAACATGCCCCTGCGTAATCCCGCTACCTGTAGAGCACCTAAGATCAGGTATAAGGTTACGCGGATCACTGGAAACCAAATCGTCAAATTTAAAAAATTGATCATCAGTCGCAAAATTCTTACAACGCGCGAAAAAGTAAATGTCATTCATAAAGCTACAGGCATTATCGGCCCCGCTAACGCTGCTCGCAATCGTGTTCGCCTCCCCCGATGTCCCCCCCAACAAATCATGCGCAAAATTCGTACTGGTATAGGCGTTCAGGCTTGCCATGACTAAGGCATTAAGGGAACTATCAAGCTTCGTATCCGTCATATTCACGGTATATTCAATATCCGCCGCCCCCGGGTTAGGCACTGTGATCCCCGTAAAGTCAGGGATCTCACTAAAAATAGGCCCTGCAATTTCCGCACTATCCCGAACAAATTGGTCAAAACATGTATATTCCAAAACGCTATCCGGCTTGCGAATAAGAACCTGATTCATCACCATCTCGCGCTGTCCTTCGATAAAGCTCCGCGCATAAATCTGGTTCATGAAGTCGGCATCGCACGTATCACCGGTTGCCGCAGTGGTTACGCACGGCAAGCCGGGCAAGCACGCCGCCGTTGCCGCGCCCGAAAACGCAGCCAAGCTAAGCAACATAACCAAAGCTCTAATCGCGTTTCTCACTATCCTCTTTCTCGTTATATCTCTGCGCCATCGCATCCCATTCATAGATACTATACCTAAAATCATTATACGCGTCGTTAAAAAGCAACAAATTACGCACACCATGATGACGCCCATCCCCCAGCATCAAATTCTGCCCGCGTAGTTCCCCTAACATCACATCACCCGCCGAAACGCGATAGGAAAAGCCCGCTTCCTCGCGCACACGAACAATGCTTTCTTCCTGCCCATCCCCGTTTAAATCAACGCGAGCCGTCTTGCTCTCCGCATCAAAAAACAATGGCTGCGCGGCGTGCGCACCGTTAAAAAGCAATAAGCTTGCTATAAAAATGAATAAATGCCGCACCTACGCCCTCAAAACTATCATCCTAATAGTTTAGCAAATTTCACGGCGTTAGAGAAATTTAATAGCTACCGTCGGCCAGATCGATGTCTAAAATGCTCATATTGAAATCAAATGATGTCTCGCCTTCATCAACGATTTTATAGGCAACACCGATAAACTCACCATCCAACAAAACTTCTGCAGAATCCTTGGCTTTATCTCGCATTTTGAGCGCAAAACCGGTGTTTTTGAACGTGCGCTGCAAATAGGCCTGAATTTGTGAAACTTCTTCGGGTTGAATTTCGTTAGACATGAATTTTCCTCTTTATGAATTCTGTAACTCATTTGATACGGTTTCATGGCACGCTTTGGCAAGTGTTTTTCTGTTCTCGAAATCATGCGCCCGCACAGAATCGTGAAATGTAAGGCAAATCTCCGCCCCGCGCCGCTGCGCAAACAACCATAAATGCACGAAAAACGGCGTGTCTAAATCCTTATGCCACGCATAAATATCCCGATCTGCTTGGCTCTTTGGCGCACGCTTGTCGGACGACAAAACCTGCAACGTCATCGGCTGCACCCGCAAATCCGGCTTGTCCTCTAATAAAAACAGCGAAAACAAGCTCGATTTAAACGGTAAAACCTCCTGCCCATCGGTCGATGTGCCTTCGGGGAAGATAATCAAGCTCTGCCCATCCTCAATCACCGCGCCAATCGCGCCCGAATCCTGCTTCACCGCACTGCGTGAACGCTCGACAAACGCCGTCTGGCCCAATTTCACCAACCACCCCATAAACACCCAATTCCCCGCATCTTTGCGGCTCACAAACCGCGTTTTCAGGATGCTGCCAATCACCGGAATATCGAGATAGGAAAGATGGTTGGAAAGATAAATCACCTGCCCATTCACATGCGGCTTGCCCTTCACCCGCACCTTAATCCCGAAAATAGCGCACACGCCGGACATCCAAAGATAAGGAATAATCCGCGCAAACCGCCCCTTATGCACCAGTAGCAAAAGCCCCTGCGTCGGAATAACCGATAGGCACAGCAGCAAAAACAAAACCATTTTAAAAGAAGCAATCAGAAGGCGCATAATTATTTCGACAGGTTATTTCGAGGGAATTTCTTTGTTAATCTTACGCTCATAATGCTTACGATACCGATCCGTTAACTTGCTCGTCTCGACAATAATGCAAACATCCGTCGTGTTAAATTGCGGGTCAATAAACGCCCCGTCCCCAATCACCGCGCCAACACGGATATAGCCCTTAATCAGCGGCGGCAAATCATTAAACCCGCGCTTCGCCTCGAACTCATCCTTGGGCATGATATTCATGTTGATGTATTGCCCCTTAAGCGCCCGTGGGCGAATCTCCTCCGGCGCAAGATGGTAGTGATGCAAATACGATAAGGGGCGCGAAATGCTCGCAATATCCGTGCTGTGCAGGCTCGCGCAACCAAACATAACGCCGATATCATGCTCGGTAATATAATCCGCAATCCCTTCCCATAGGAGGTTTAGCACCGGCTTTGTCCGGTATTCCGGCAAAACACAAGACCGCCCCAGCTCCAGCAAATTATGACCGGAATTGAGCAAGGCGGTGAGATCATATTCATCACTCGAATAAAATTGCCCGATCCGCATCGCCGCTTCCTGACGAAGGAGGCGGTAAGTGCCAACGATTGTATCGCCGCGCGCATGATCAATCACAATCAAATGATCGGCATAATCATCAAAATCATCCATATCCAGCCGCGCCAACGCCATCTTCGCATCGGGTTTTGCGGCATATTCCTCGTAAAACACCTGATACCGCAGCCGCTGCGCACTCTCAATCTCCCGCGCATCACGCGTGAGCTTCACAGATATCTGGTCGGTCTTAATCGGGGCAGGGGATAGCACAGTATTCGGCAAGGGCATCTCTCTTCTTAACGCTCATCCTTACTGTATGCCTCTACGGGATTCGGTCAAGGGGGAGTTTTAAGGTGGGGGAGGTTCTGGTGTTTGTGCATGGTTTTTGACATGATCCAAATTATCCAAATATTGGCGAACATGGTTTAGGCGTGCGCAATGCTCCGAAACTTTCTGAGACGCTTTTTTGAGTGGAGCAAGGGTGAGTGTCGCTGGAATAGCATGTGCAAAAATAAGCGCAGCAGACATAAAGGTCGAGGTTATAGGGTCGGCATTCTCATCAGGATCATTTTTAAATATGGCATAAAGATCATGGGAGATTTCACCAATATACTCGGTTGATTTACTGACTTCATTTTGAATAAAATTAGCGGCGGCTAAGGATGAGGCTGTCGAAAAACCTAATGAAATGCTTCTGCGTGAATGTCTTCGTTGATAATCTTTTTCATGCTGTTGTAGCTTTTGTTGATCTACTATGTTTCCATTCTCATCAAATGAGAGCCCTATACTGGCTTGAAAGGTTTCTGGAAGCCTTTTTAACTGCTCTTGCTGAATGCCTTCGTGTTTTGCCGCTTCCATGGCATAACTTGCACGAAAGGGAAGGGATGAGAGATCATAAGCAGCTTTGGCAACAGACTTTCCCACTAGTTTTAAGCCTGAGGGTTTTATCGTATTAATCCAGTCATGGAGTGCGCCGCGTATGAAGCCTTTTGGCACATTTTTTTTACTCTTTTTGCCGTTGTAGCGTTCTAATATGATATCTAATTCTGCTTCTTCTGCGTCATAAAGGCCTGTTTCAGGGTTTCTATCAATGGCGTCACGAAGATAGCGAATGCGCCGAACTGTTTTGGACGAATCTATCCGTTCCTTAATTAGAGGGCCTATGATGGGTATTGTCGATGCGGCGGATTCAAAATAGTGCATACCTTCGAGGAGAGGATCTGCCGACCATGAAGATAAGGCCCATCCTCCATAACGAAGGCTTTGCCCCCAAGCATAAGCGTCCGCCGCCGCCTCTTGGCCGAGTGCATAATCAATTTCTCTAAGGTCTGAACTGGCGGCTTTGTCCGCGCGTGCCGCTTTTGATATGTGCTTGTGCTGTCGCTCTAATGAGTCGTCGTTATCTGTACTCAATCCTGCCTCCCGAAGATGCAAAATATAAGCACACGCGGTCACACAATGTCAAGTTTTACGGAAAATATATGGACGCAAACACCAGCAGCGCAGCCTACTTAATATACAAATGCGTCTCACTGCTCGCCGCATCCGCGCTTTCGCTATAGGATAAATCAACCTTATCCATCGATAGGCCTTGCTGGTTCAGTGTCCGCAAAACCTTCTCCGCATTGCGGCGTGAACGTGTGGTTTCAATCGCAACTTCGGCGGCATTCCCGCTTGTCGGTGTCACGGCAACCAGCTCAAACCGTGCATCGGGATAGCGCTGCAACGCATCTGTCACGGCGGCATAAAGCGGCTGCTCATACGCCACATCGGGGCGATCAAACTTAACCTTTGCCAAAATCCGCTTACCAGTCGGCGCGGCACTTACCGCTTCAACCGGCGCGGCGGCGTAATTACCATTCCCCAACCCCTGCGTCGCGACATTCGCGCTATCAAAGCTGGGTGCGCCAGAAAATGGACGCTCGGATAATGTGCTGCCATAGGCCTCACCCTTCGAAACGCCCAAGGCCAAGATGCGCAAATTCTGGCGTTCTGTTGATACATAAGAAGAAAGGCGCGTCGTTGCCTCATTCACGCGGTTCATAACACGCTCGATCAAAACGGCGGT
>JBOEFZ010000026.1:0-16170 GCA_050633165.1 Alphaproteobacteria bacterium
AGATGTGTATAAGAGACAGGTCTTTATCGATAATCAGGCGGGCGTCGTCGCGGGCGGCTTTTAGGAGGTCGGCGTGGATGGTTAGGTCGGCGAGGCGGAATTTGGGGAGGCCGCTTTGTTTGACGCCCAATATGTCGCCGCCGCCACGTAGCTCTAGATCCTTTTCCGAGATGAGGAAGCCGTCTTCAGTTTCGCGCATGATGCGCAGGCGTTCTTTGGCGGTTTCGCCTAAAGGACCGGAATAGACCAAGAAGCAGAAGCTTTGATCGCCGCCGCGCCCGACGCGTCCGCGGAGTTGGTGGAGCTGGGAGAGGCCGAAGCGTTCGGCGTGTTCGATGATCATTATTGTGGCTTCGGGGACGTTTACGCCGACTTCGATGACGGTGGTGGCGACGAGGATGTCGAGGTCGCCGCGTGCGAATTTTTGCATCACTTCGTCCTTTTCATCGCCTTTCATGCGTCCGTGGACGAGGCCGACACGATCGCCGAAGATGTGTTTTAGGATGTCGTAGCGTTCTTCGGCGGCGGCGAGGTCGATTAGCTCGGATTCTTCGACGAGGGGGCAAACCCAGTAGATGCGGTTGCCATCAGCGATTTTGCGGGAGAGGCCGTCGACCATGTTTTCGAGCTTGTCTTGGGAGACGAGGAGCGTTTCGACGGGTTTTCGTCCGGGGGGCTTTTCGTCTAATCGGCTGACATCCATATCGCCATATGCGGTGAGGGTCAGGGTGCGCGGAATGGGGGTTGCGGTCATGACAAGTACGTCTGTGCCCCGTCCTTTGCTTGAGAGTTGTAGGCGTTGGTGGACGCCGAAGCGGTGTTGTTCATCGATGACGGCAAGGCCTAAATCGGCGAATTTTACGGTGTCTTGGAAAATGGCGTGTGTGCCGATGATGATTTGGGCTGTGCCATCTGCGATTTGGGCTAGGATGGCGTTTCGTCCTGCGCCTTTGTCGCGTCCGGTTAATGTGACGGCGGTGATGCCGCAGGCTTTGAGGAGCGGGGCGAGGGTTTCGGCGTGTTGGCGGGCGAGGATTTCGGTGGGTGCCATGATGGCGGCTTGTGCGCCGGTTTCGACGGCGGCGAGCATGGCGAGGGCGGCTACTATGGTTTTTCCCGCTCCGACATCCCCTTGGAGGAGGCGGAGCATTTTGGCGGGCTCGCGCATGTCGGTGTCGATTTCCTTTAGGCTGCGTTCTTGTGCGCCGGTGAGGGCGAAGGGGAGAGCGGCGCGGAGTTTTTTGCGGAGGTTCCCATCGCCGGCGAAGCTGCGTCCGTTGATTTTGCGGGTGCGGTGGCGGACGAGGGCGAGGGTGAGCTGGTTGGCGAGGAGCTCGTCATAGGCGAGGCGGGTGCGCAGCGGACTTTCGGGGCGGAGGGCGGTTTCGTCTTCGGGGGTGTGGATGGCGTGGATGGCTTCGTTCCACTCGCCCCAGTTTTCCTGTTTTTTGTAGGCGGGGTCTTGCCATTCTTCTAGCTCAGGGATGAGGGTGAGCGCTCCTTTTATGGCTTTTCCCAATGTTTTGTTCGTGATTCCGGCAGTGAGGGGGTAGATCGGTTCAACGGTCATCAGGGTTTCGCGTTCTTCGGGGGGGGCAAAATCGGGGTGAACGATTTGCGGGATGCCGTTGTAATATTCGACTTTGCCGCTGATGATGCGTTTTTCACCGGAGGGGAGTTCTTTGTTCAGCCATTCGGGGTGGGCGCGGAAGAAGATGAGGTTTAGGGTGCCTGTCTCATCGCTGCATTCAATGCGATAGGGGCGGCCGCGTGCGGATGGGGCGGCGTGGCGGCCGATGGTGACCTCCATGGTGGCGATACGTCCGTTCGGGGTTTCGCTGATTTTGGGGCTAAAGCGGCGATCGATGAAATCAGCCGGAAGATGCATGAGGAGGTCGAGCACTTTTGGTCCGCCGATGAGTTTTTCCATCAGGGCGGCGTTTTTCGGTCCAACACCGGGGAGAGTGGTGAGGGCGCGGAATAGCGGGTCTAGTGCGAAAGGGCGTGCCATGGGAATTGTTTAGCATGAAAAGGTTTTTTGCAAAACAGTGGGTGGCAGGTTGTGTGTTCATTAATTTTTAAAGTTTTCCGTATTATAATTAAGGATTGGAATATGAAGCGGTTTCGGGGTGATTCGCGGTTGTTAGCGGTGAATTTTTTGCATTTTAGCACTTTAAGATAAATGTCTAAAGCTCTCCGTTTAAAGTAATATTTGTTCGCATTGAAATATGTTTTTGAAATTATTTTGCTTTTAGGCGGTTTTTGGTCTAGGCTGTTTTTATTCCAAAGTGATCATGACAACAACGTAGGGAGATGCATATGGCATTATCTGCATTACAATCATCACAGGATGCGCGGCTTATGGCGCTTCGTCAAAAACATGCGAAATTATCGGAAACGGTCGAGCGGGAGCAGCGAAGCCCCGGGAGCATGGATGCTGATTTACGGTTTTTGAAACGTCAAAAATTGATGCTGAAAGAACAAATTGAAGGAATTCGCGCGCGTGCTTAAAAGGCGCGGCGCGGTTAGGTAGTTGAGGCCTAAAAATCTCAACTGTTGCCCTGGGGTGAAATCCCTCAGGACTTTGAGACCCCGGTTTCCTAGTTGGGGATATAAAAGCAAGAACGGCTGGAATGAGGTTTACCCTCTCCAGCCGTTTTTTATGGTTTGCGGTGATGTTAACCTGCGCTGTCGTTGTTGTCTGTGGACAGGAAGTTCGAGAAGTCGAAGCCGCCGCCGCCGGATTGGGCGTTGGTGTCTTCGTCGTCTTGGGTGGCTTGGTACTCTGCCTGTTGTTGGGCGAGGCGCTCGGCGCGGACTTCTTCGGGGTCTTTGCCTTGGGCTTTTAGGCCTTTATCAACGGCCTTTTCGTATTCCACATATGTACATAGGCCAAGATCCGCAGGGTGGCGGGGTTTTAGGTTTGGTGTGTTGGGGTGTGAGCGATCGCGAACTTTTTCGATGGTTGGCTTTGTTGTACCGACGAGTTTGCAGATTTGTGCGTCGCTGATTTCCGTGTTGTGTTTGAGGATGTAGGCAATTGCATCGGGTTTGTCGCCGCGTTTTGATACGGGGGTGTAGCGCGGCCCCTTGGAGCGTGATTTAACGCTTGGGAGGGCGGTTTTGGAGATTACGAGTTTTGCCTCGGGATCGGCTTCGCAGCGATTTAGTTCTTCTTGGGTGATTTCGCTGTGCTTGATCGGGTCGCGACCAACGATGCCACGACCGACATCGCCATCGGCGAGGGCTTCGACTTCGACGACGTTGACGCCGGTGAAGTCGGCGATTTGCTTAAATGTTAAAACTGAATTTTCAATGAGCCACATTGTGGTGGCCTTTGGCATTAAAAGGGTTCCGTTTAAATCTTCGGCGCGTGCAGCCATTGTGTTTTCTCCATATGTCTTTGTTTCGTCCCGTGGGGTTAGCCTCGGGTCCGACTTTAAAAAGTAGTAAAGTCAGGGAATAGGGTTTTTTATAGGGGAAGTGTGAAGGAAATGCCAGAAAAAAATGTAATTGCGGGTGGGGCGGGAAATCCGTATCTTGGTTCGCATGTTTGATGATTTGCCCAAGCCGAAAACGGATGATGCTTTCCCCCGCGATTTAGAAGACTTATCGATTGATGAGTTGGGGGATTATATTACGGATTTGAAGGCGGAGATTGCCCGTGTTGAGGGTGATATTGCGAAGAAAAAAGCGTCGCAGGATGCTGCGGCTTCTGTATTTAAATAAGAGAGAGATATTATGCGCATTGAGAATGAAGAGAAGCTGGATTTTAAGGATGTGTTGATCCGTCCAAAACGTTCAACGCTCAAGAGCCGGAGTGAGGTTGAGTTGCGCCGTGAATTTACGTTTAAGTGGAGCGGGAAGCAGTTTGACGGTGTGCCGATTATTGCGGCGAATATGGACGGGGTCGGGACGTTTGCAATGGCGGATGCGTTTGCGGCGGATGGGCATGGGCTTTCGGTTGCGCTGCATAAGCATTATGCGCTCAAGGATTTGCAGGGCTTTTATGCGAAATCGGGGCATGGGTCGGTTTGGTATTCGATTGGCATGGTTAAGGATGATGCGGAGAAGTTAGAGGCGTTTATTGCGGCGGGCGGGCAGCCGGATAAGATTTGTATTGATGTTGCAAATGGTTATAGCGAGCATTTCGTCTCTTACGTGAAGCAGATGCGGGAGAAGATGCCGGATGTAACGATTATGGCGGGGAATGTTGTGACGGGCGAGATGGTGGAGGAGCTTATTTTGGCCGGTGTTGATGTCGTGAAGGTCGGGATTGGACCGGGGAGCGTTTGTACGACGCGGAAGAAGACTGGCGTTGGGTATCCGCAGTTATCGGCGATTATTGAATGTGCGGATGCGGCGCATGGGCTGGGCGGGCTTGTTTGCGGGGATGGGGGGTGTACTGTGCCCGGGGATGTTGCCAAGGCATTTGCGGCGGGCGCGGATTTTGTGATGCTTGGCGGGATGCTGGCTGGGCATGATGAGAGTGAGCAGAAGGTTGTGAAGGAGAAGGGTGGTGAGAAGTTCTTGCAGTTTTACGGGATGAGCAGTGATACTGCGATGAAGAAGCATAAAGGCGGTGTTGCGGAATATCGCGCGAGTGAGGGGAAGACGGTTAAGATCCCCTATCGCGGGGCGGTGAATGCGACGTTGCAGGATATTTTGGGTGGTGTGCGTTCGACCTGTACCTATACTGGCGCGCGGCATTTGAAGGATTTGAGCAAATGCACGACATTTGTGCGGGTGACGCAGCAGCTCAACACAGTTTTTGGAAACGAGTAGTTGCGTGGTTTAGGTGCGCGTGGTTTAAAAGATAACGATTTATGAAAGGGTTTTATTATGGATGAGATTGCAACACGGTTGAAGGATACTTCGGCGGAATGTTTGGCGGCGTTGGAGGCGTGGGAGAAGGATAAAAAGGATAGGGAGGCGCGTGAAGCGTTGAATGATTCTGTGCATGAGCTTCGTAAGGTTGCGTCTCGGTTGGAGATTGAAATGGCGGTGAGTGAGCGTAACGAGATGGCACAAAAGCCTATTCCCGTGCCGGCGCATCGTGATGCGCGTAAGCGTGGCGGTGATGATAATCGCGGGAATCGTGCGCCAAAAGGTGATGGCGGTAGTGATAAGCCGCGTCAGCGTCGGAGCAGCCCGAAGAAGGCCGCAGGAGGCGAGGGGTAGTCGTTCCACTTAAGAATGATACAATGCCTGCAAAAGCAATGTTTCTGCGCTTCCGGTGCTCACGTACCAAATGTACGCTGCGCGCCGGTTCTCGAAACATCACTTTTTCGACGATTGTTTCATTCTTAATTAAAACGACTGCAGCTTTAGTCGTGTAATAGCGTGGATTTAAAAATTGTCCTTACGTTTTCGAAGCGCCGCAAATTCTGCGGCGTTTTTTGTGTTTAGGAATGGGTTGGTGGATTTTTCGCTTGATAGGGTGAAGGGGATGGTTGGGTTTCCGGCGGCACGGGTGGCTTTGATTTGTTCATAGCGGGATTGAAGGGCGGTGTTTTTTGGTGTTTGCGTTAGGCAAAATTCGGCGTTGGCGCGGGTGTATTCATGGCCGCAGTAGATTTTTGTGTCATCGGGGAGGGCGGCTAGTTTTTGTAAGGAGCTATGCATTTGCTCTGCTGTGCCGTCGAGGAGGCGTCCGCATCCAAACGCGAAGAGGGTGTCGCCGGAGAATAGGGTTTTGCTTTGTGGGAAGTGGAAGCAGAGATGTTCGGGTGTGTGACCGGGGGTGTGGAGGGTTTCGACAGGTTCGCCGCCGAATGTGAAGGTGTCGCCTTCCTTTAATATCCGTTCGAAGGGGAGGCTTACGCGGGTTTTGGCGGGGGCGTTATCGCGGCTAAGGCCGCGGTTTGCGCCGATGAGGGGGCATTGATGCCAATCCAGTATATCGGGCACGCCGTCCATGTGATCCCAATGGTGGTGAGTGATGAGGATCATGTCTGGTTTTATATTGTGCGTTTCGCAATGGGTGATGATGGGGGTGGCTTGTCCGGGGTCTATGATGGCGGTGGTGCCGTCGTGGCCTTGGATGAGGTAGGCGTAGTTGTCGGATAGGATGGGAATCAGTGTGACGATAATCATGAATCCCAGTGTAAACGCGAAGACGCGAAGACGCAAAGATTACGGGTTTTTGTGGAAAGGCTGCGGCAAAGCCAAGGGGCTTGGGTTTTGTTGAGACGAGTATATTTTTTGTACGCGGAGGTACGGAGGAGCGGAGGGGCGTGCGGATTCGTATACAAAAAGCTTCGCAGATTCGTTGCTTCGCGTTTATGTGTTTATGCCTGCGGCGCTTTCTTTAGAGTTTTTCTTCATTCGTTTTTAAAATATCGGCGAGGCGGGTTTGGGCGGAGCCGGGTTTTAGGGGCTGTTGTTGGCTGTTGTGGGGAGCCCAGCCGATGAGGGAGATGATTTCGAAGCTGGCGGCTATGCGCCCATCTGGCTCGCTGTAGTTTTCGGCGTAGTGTTTGGCGGCTTCCATGAAGAAGGCTTTGCCGGTGTAGCGTTTGTCGCGGGCGGCGATGATGTTGCTTTCGCCCATATTGCGAAGGTCATGCATGAGTTTAAAGGCGTTGTCGTAAGTGACTGTAATGATGTCGGAATCGATGACGGGGAGGGCGAAGCCGGCGCGTTGGAGGAGGGCGCCGCAATCTTGTTTATCGGCGAAGGGGGCGACGCGGGGGGAGAGGCCGCCGCGTAGGGTTATTTCGGCGTGGTTTAGGCTGCTGCGGAGTTCGTGCAGGGTTTCGCCGCCGAAGAGGGAGGCGATGAACAGGCCGTCGGGTTTAAGGGCGCGTTTGATTTGGGTTAGCACGCCGGGGAGGTCATTGGCGGCGTGGAGGTGGAGGTTGCTTAAGGCTAGGTCGAGGCTTTGGTTTTTGAAGGGGAGGAATTCTTCGTCGGCGATTGCGCTTGGCGTGAAGGCGGGGGAGAGGTCGATTGTGTGGGTGTGTGGAATGATTTTGCCGCCGCGTGCGCCGATTTGGATGGCGGTTTCGAAATTACGGGTGATGTCGTCGAGGCGGCTTTGGAGTTGTTTTTTTGACCAGTCGAAGAGGAAGCCCGCATCATCGAAATGCCGTGCCGCGCGGGCGCGTTTTAGCGGGAGGAGGGTGCGGTCGAAGATTTTGATGTCTTGGTTCATAATACATAACTGGGGACAGGCACTTTTTTTCAAAAAGTGCCTGTCCCCGGATTCCTGCTACCATTTTTCCGGTCTTGGGCCGTCTTCGTCGAAATTGTTTTCTTCGAGTAAGTCCAAGAAGGCTTCGAACTCGGCATCGAAGTTTTCGCTTAGGTCGGGGGCGTGTTCGGGGTGGAGGTCTGGCTCAACGCTTGGGGCGTTTGGGGCTTTAATATCGATGACTGCGTCGATGTTGATTTTATTGTCGGCGGTTGGTTTGGGTGCGCCGGAGAGTTTGGGGAGGGCTTTTTTCTCTGCCTTTGGGGCGGTTTTTTGTTCGGCCTTATTAACGGCCTCGATTTTGGCGAGGTCTTCTTTGCTTGGGCCAAAGGGTTTTACGTCTTTGCGTTTTGCGACCTCGACGGTTTCGTAGGAAAGGGGGATGCCCCAATCGGGCTTTACGCCTTCGAAGCGTTGTTTGACGATTTGTTTGGCTTCTAATTTCGCGTTGAATTTTATGTCGTCGTTGAAATAGCGGTAGGCGCGAGCGATGGCGGTCATGAAGTGCGGCTCTTTGGAGAGGGATTTTTGTAAGAGCGCCATTTGGTAGAAGGGGATGAATTTGGTTGTGGCGTATTTCATGGCCTTTGCCGGTGCGGCGATGGCATAGGGGTGGATGCGTTGCGGGGTCATGCCGACATGGGAGTAGTAGCTTTCGCCCATTTTTAGCACCATGGCGGGGCTGATTTTGAATTTATCGGCGATGAAGCGTTTGATTTCTTTTTGATTTGTGATTTCCGGCGGGAGTTCGAAGCTGGGGGCGGAGATGCTTAGGCCGTTTCCGGTGTGGCGTTGGGGGATGGGCAGGTATTTGATGTCTACGCCCGCGTGGACTTCGCCTTTGAGGTCTTTGGTGATGGGGAGGACGACGACGGTGTTTATGGTTTTATCATTATTAACGACGAAATCGACGTCTTGGGAGGTGAGGCCGGACATGGCGCCGCGGCTTGCGCCTTCTTCGACGAAGACGGAGTGGACGGCGCGGAGTTGGCCGGCGTTGCCTTTGATATCTTTGAAGCGTTTATCTTCCTCGGACATTTGAGAGAGGATGTCTTTGACGTTGAGTTTGTCGTTGATTTTGGATTTTTCGAGGTTGAGGCGTTTGTCGCTCCATGTTTCGGCCTTTAGGTTTAGGTGGTCGAAGAGGGAGAGGATTTGGAGTTCTAGGCGCGCGTTGGGGATCATGCCGATGGTGATGGCGTTGAGGATGGCTTGGGCATCCATTTCGCGGACTACGCCTTTGGCCTGGAATTTATCGGAGTGGCCGAGGTTGGATTTGGGGGTGATTTCGCCTTTTTTCTCGTTCACGTTGAGGTAGAAGGTTTTGATGATTTCATCGATGTAATCGGGCGCGGGGTAATAATCGGGGCCGTGCTCCATGATAGCGCTGTTGGCGGGTTTTAGGCCTAGGTAATCGCGGGCGAAGAGGGCGGAGTGTTTGGCGTCGAATTCTTCCATGGTGGACATGGCTTCGCCATCGACGGCGATGGCTTCGATCATATGACCGGACCAGCGGCGACCGTCGATATTGATACCGCCGCGGGGGACGGCGTTGGCGATGGAGCGGGCGATTCCGTCGTGTAAATAAAGCTTTAGCCGGCCTTCTTCATCCACGCGGTAAGGAATGATTTCGTTGACGTCCAGATCTCGGGTGACGATATCGGTGATTTCGCCTGTTTTCTGGTTGCGCATGGCGGTGATTTTAAGGTTTCCGGAATCGGCGGAGGAGGGGCGGCGTTCCTCGATATTGAGGGATTTGCGTTCGGCGAGTTTGGTGGCAACGGTGATGAAGCAGGTTGGTGGGTGACCCAATGGTGTTCCGTCGTTGGCGTAGAGGCGGAATTTGCCTTCGAATTTATCATTGATGATGTCGTCATCCCAATGCGGGCCGGAATATTGCATGCGCGCGCCTAAGGCACCGAGTTCTTTTCGAAACTCGCGTTGCGTAAAGAAGGTGTATTCCATGGGGAGTTCGGCATCCCATGATTTGCGGTCGTCTTTGCGCATGATGAACTCATACGCCCATTTATAGGGCAAGCGGAAGAGGCGGGTGCGGGGGATGCGTTCGGGGAGTTCTTCGAGGAAGAAGCCGCCGCAGCCAGGGTCTTGGCGCGGGCGGGCGTGCTCGGCGTACCATAGGAGAAGCTCTGGCTCGGACATTTTTGAAAGCGCCTTTCCCGTGCCGGTTTCGTCGGGCATTTCGATGAGGACGAATTCTTCGGGTGGGGGGCGTGCGAAATCGCGGATGAACATTATTCCGCCTTTTTTCAACATCTTAAAATGCTTACGCAACGTATCGGAAACAATTCTTTCGTTGTAGCGAGAGCCGGAATAAACTTCATGTAAAATGTAAGAATTGAGGATCGCGTCGATGGTTCCGGCTTCGAAAATTTCACTGGAGGCGTCGCCGACTTTGAAGGTGAGGTTGGGGAGTTTGTATTGCTCCTTTGCTTTGCTGATTTGGCGTTTGGATTTATCGAGGCCGGTGAAATCGAGTTTCGGGTACATTGCCGCCATGGCATAGGTCATTGCACCATCGTCGCAGCCCATATCGATGACCTTCGCGTCATCGGGGAGGAGAAGGTGGGAGGCGGTGAACCAAGCCTTTCGGATGGTTTCGGGGGTGAGGCCTTTGAGCAGCTCGTTACGCTTGTCGCGGTAGGTTTGCGTGGTTGGCTGTGTTGGCTCGAGGTCTTTGGTGTTTTTAGGCATATACTCTTTTGTCTTTTACGCTTTTATTTTTTTAGGGCAAGGTGCTAGTTTATACCCTGAAATGAAAGCAAAAATCAAAGAAATCGCGCATATTGCTCTTGATACTATTTTGCCGCCGCGATGTGTGGTGTCGGGGGATATGGTGGATCGGCAGGGGATGGTGGCGCCGCATGTGTGGGCGGCGATGGATTTTATCCATGATCCGATGTGTGTGAAGTGCGGTGTGCCGTTTGATTATGCCGCGAGTGGTATGGCGGAAATTGCGGGGTTTGAGGGGGATGAAGGGCTGGAATGTATGCAATGCCTTGATTATCCACCGCCTTTTGCGAGCGCGCGGGCGGCGTTGCGGTATAATGATGAAAGTCGGGATTTGATTTTGGGGTTCAAGCATGGGGATCAGACGCATGCGGCGCTTGCCTTTGTGCCGTGGCTTATGAATGCGGGGCGGGAGATGTTGGGGCAGGCGGATGTGATTGTGCCTGTGCCGCTGCATCGGTGGCGGTTATTGCAGCGGCGCTATAATCAGGCGGCGATTATGGCGCATTATGTGTCTAAAGAATCCGGTGTGCCGCATGTGTGCGATTTTCTGGTGCGGAAACGGGCGACGGCGACGCAGGGGCATTTGAGCTTTGATGAGCGTCGTAAGAATGTGCGGAAAGCCTTTGAAGTTAATGGAAAATATGTTGATGATGTTAAGGGTAGAAGCATTATTTTGATTGATGATGTTTATACGACGGGCGCGACGGTGAAGGAATGCGCGAAGGCGTTAAAGCGTGCGGGGGCGGGCGAGGTGCATGTTTTGACGCTTGCGCGGGTTGTTAAGGATGAGTTAGTGGGGTAGTAAATGAGTGGGACAGTTAGTTTTAGGAGATTTTAGATGGCTAAGGTTGAGATTTATTATTGGACGACATGTCCGTTTTGTACGCGGGCGCGGGGTTTGCTTGATTCTAAGGGCGTTGATTATACCGGATATGATATTACGGGGGATGAGGCCGCGCGCGGGAAGATGGTTGCGCGTACCGGCGGGCCGAAATCTGTGCCGCAGATTTTTATTGATGATGCGCATATTGGTGGATGTGATGATTTGCATGCGCTTGAGAAGCGTGGAGAATTGGATGGATTGCTATCTCAATAGCGTTTCCCTGCGTAGGCAGGGACTTTGTAGTGTTAAGCAACCAGATTCCCGCTTTCGCGGGAATGACGATAAGGGTTTTTTAGTATGAAAAAAGATTACAAAGAAAAGACGAAATTGGCGCATATCGGGACGGCGCCGGAGGAGTATTTCGGGATTGTCAATCCGCCGATTGCCCGTGCTTCGACGATCCTTTATCCGGATTTGGCGGCGTATGAAGACCCGAGCCATCAGTATCGGTATGGGCGGATGGGGAATCCGTTGTCGGATAAGTTTGAAGGCGCGATGGCGGAGATTGAGCGCGGTTTTAATGCGGTGAGCACGGCGTCGGGGCTATCGGCGATTACGCTTGCGTTGATGGCGGTGTTAAAGGCGGGGGATCATGCGTTGGTTGTTGATACTTTGTATCCGCCGGCGCGGGATTTTTGTAATCAGGAATTGGCGAAATTCGGGGTGGAAATTGAATATTATGATCCACGTATTGGTGCGGGGGTTGCGGATTTGTGCCGTGAGAATACGGCGCTGATTTATCTGGAGTCGCCTGGCTCTGGCACGTTCGAGGTGCAGGATGTTCCGGCGATTGCCGCCGTGGCGCGGGCGCGCGGGATTAAGACGATTATCGATAACACCTATTCCGCAGGGTTGATTTTTAAGCCGCTGAGCCATGGTGTTGATTATTCGCTTCAATCGGCGACGAAATATATTGGCGGGCATTCGGATATTAATATGGGCGTTGTTGTGGCGCGGGATGAGGAGCTTTATAAGCCGCTTAAGAAAACTGCGCTGAATCGTGGGGATTGCGCGGCGGCGGAGGATTTGTATCTGGGCTTGCGTGGTTTGCGAACGATTTCGCTTCGTATGCAGGAGAATGCGGGCAACGCGTTACAGGTTGCAAAATGGCTTATGAAACAAAAGGGTATCGCGGATGTTTTATATCCTGCGTTAAAGCATAGTCCGGATCATAAGCTTTGGAAGCGTGATTTTAGCGGGGCGAATGGGGTGTTTAGCATTGTGCTTGAGCCAGCGGATAAGGCGGCGGTGCATGCGTTTGTGAATGCGCTTGATCTGTTTCCTATTGGATCGAGTTGGGGAGGGTATGAGAGCTTGTTACAGCCGCAATATCTAGGCAAATATCGCACGGCGACGAAGAGGCCGGAGGGGGAGGGCGTGATTTTGCGTCTTCAGGTTGGTTTGGAAGATCCGGAAGATTTGATTGCGGATTTAGCGCAGGCGTTGAAGGTTTTTAACGGTTCATGATTTTCATTGCATTAGGGGCGAATTTGCCGAGCCGTTTTGGTGTGCCGGAGGATGGTCTGGATGAGGCTGTGCGGCGTATGGAGGGGCAGGGGGTGCGCGTGGTGCGCCGATCTTCGGTATGGCTCACTGCGCCTGTTCCGGTGTCGGATCAGCCGTGGTACCGCAATGCGGTTGTGGCGGTGGAGACGGGGCTTGCGCCGCTTGCGTTGCTTGAAGTGTTGAAAGGGATTGAGGCGGATATGGGGCGCGTTTTGGGGGTGCGGAATGCGTCGCGGGTGATTGATCTGGATATATTGGCGTATGATGATGTGGTGATGGATGTGGCGGGGTTGAGTGTGCCGCATCCGCGTATGCATGAACGGGCGTTTGTGTTGTTTCCGTTGCGGGAAGTTGCCCCAAATTGGGTGCATCCGGTTTTGAAAATGGATGTTTCGGGCATGATTGCGGCGATGCCGGAGGGGCAGGAGATTGAAAAAATGGATGATGGAGGTGTATCATGACGGGTCATGATGCGGGTCAGAACGTGGGTCAGGAAATTTCAGGTACTCATCATTTTTTGCCGTTGGTGTCGCGGAAGCCTGTCATTATGGGGGTGGTCAATGTGACCCCCGATAGTTTCAGTGATGGCGGTAAATTTTCTAATGTTGATAAGGCGATAGCGCATGGACTTCAATTATTGAAGGAAGGTGCGGATATTTTGGATATTGGTGGAGAGAGTACAAGGCCGGGGGCGGAAGTTGTTGATATTGAAGAGGAAATTGCGCGTGTTGTGCCGGTTATTGAAGGGTTGCGGGGGCAGGCTAAAAACATTTCCATAGATACACGAAATGCGCGGGTGATGGAGGCTGCGCTTAAGGTTGGGGCTACTTCTGTTAATGATATTAGTGGTTTAGGGCATGATCCTGATTCTGTCTCTGTGGTGGCGCAGGCGAAGGTGCCGGTTTTTTTGATGCATTCCCAAGGAGTGCCACAGGATATGCAGGATAACCCTAACTATAACAATGTTGTAGAGGATGTTCTTGATTATTTTAAGGGGCGGATTGAGTGGTGCAGGACGCATCGTGTCGAAACTGATATGCTTGTTTGTGATCCGGGGGTCGGGTTCGGAAAAACGTTGGAGCATAATTTGCTATTGCTCAGAAATATAAAAGAATTTCATGCTTTGGGGGTGCCGATATTGCTCGGGACTTCGCGGAAGAGCTTTATTCCTAAGGTAATGGATGAAGTTTTGGGGATAGGGGATAATGGTGATCCGTCTGATGACCCTTTAACGGGTCGGCTGGGTGGTTCATTATCCTCCGTGCTTTGGGGCCGATCGCAGGGGGTGCAGATGTTTCGTGTGCATGATGTTAAGGAAACGCGGCAGGCGTTTACTGTTTATGATGCGATTGCAAATTCTTAACACAGGGTTTCAGAGAAACGGAGTTTTTTTATTCGTCGTTGCACCCTAAGGGCATAAACGAGGAGGCGAAGCCGACGCGGCAATCCATCGCCCGCACTATTGGCAGGTGCGGGTGATGGATTGCTTCGCTGCGCTCGCAATGACGGTTATATGCTGTAAATCTTTGATATATTACGTTTTAGGATTTTTGTTTTGGAGCAGATTTCGTAGTCCACAACTTGCCATGGGAAGGTTTCATGCTCTGTCGGGGTGAATTCGTATAAATGTGCGTTGCGGAAGATGGCGGGGGCGTCTGCGCCGTAGAGAGCGCCGAAGGCGCGCATGACGCCGCCGTGACACACGATGAGTGGCGAGCCGTCTTTTGTTTCTTCTAATGCCTTGTTTTTCGCGCGTTTGATGCGGGTGAAGAAGTCTTCGGGCGCTTCGCCGCCCGGTGTTTGAACCCATCCATCGAAGATATCGATGCAATCGCTCCATGGTTTTCCTTCCATGTCTCCGGCGCAGATTTCGGCGAGGTCGGGGTCTTGGTGCATTTCGACCTTGAGGAATTCATTGACGATTGCCGCCGTGTCGCGCGCACGTGAGAGGTGGCTGTGGTAGATTTTAACGGGGGCTTGGCTTAGCTTCGCCACGACCTTTTGCGCGGCGTAGGCTTGTTCAATGCCCAGATCCGTGAGGGGGCTGTCTGTGCTGCCCGCCATGCATTCCGCGGCGTTGTGGACGGTTTGGCCGTGGCGCATCATGTAGAATGGTTTGGGTAAGATCATAGGATTATTAATGCGCTATTCATGTCTTCGAGGCAAGCGATGATGCTTTGTGCGGCGAGCATGGAGCTTTTCGGGTTGGCGGGGTCGGGGTGGTTGGTGATTTTGGCGCTGATTTGGCTGAACTCACCGATGACTTCGATTTCGTGGGTGTTTCCGGTGATATCCGGATCGGCCCAGATTTCGACGCTTGTATCTTGTGCGCCGATACCGGCGAGGGAGAGTGTCGCGGCGACATTTACGTTGGCGGGGAAGCCTTTTGCGGCCTCAGTCGCATTGCCCTTGAATATGCGTGTCGGCTCAGTGATTATCCCCAAATCTATCCCCATTTCTTCCACATAGGGGGCACCGGTGAAGCCGAGTGGTTTCTTGGTTGATGCAATTTTGCTGCTTTTAATGCCGAGTTTTTTCAATGCTTTAACGCCGTCAATTCCCAATAGTGCGCCGGATGGCACGATAATGCGACTTTGTTGACCCTTGGGGATATCCCTGTGGGTATCTAAAATTTCGGGGTAAATGAGCAAAGCGCAAGATGAGATCAGGATGAGGGTCTTTTGCGCCGCATCGGGGTGTTTTAGGGTTTTTATGGCTAATTCCGGTGCGGCGGCGGGGGGGAGGCATTCGATGATGATATCGCATCGGTCGATGAGGGTATCGATGGAGACGTACGGGATGTTGAGCTCTGGATTTGGTGTTGGGTCGCAGGCGGCGGTGAGGGTTAGGCCGTCTATGCCGTTTATGAGTGCTCTGGCTACTGCGCTGCCGATTGCGCCTGTTCCGGCGATGCCGATTGTTAGGTTGTCTGTTTGTGTATTATTCATCATTGTCCCTTTTGTTGCGCGTGCGAATTATGGTTAGATTTATCCCATGGAAAGTTTTCAGGATCAAGGGATTGTGCTGTCTGTGCGTGGGCATGGGGAGAATGGGGCGATTGTGTCCTTGATGTGTGAGCATGAGGGGCGCGTGGCGGGGTATGTGCGTGGGGCGAGTGGCTCAAAGATGCGCGGGACGCTCGAGATTGGGAATCGTGTGGATGCGGGGTGGTCTTCGCGGGTTTCGGACGGGCTGGGGGCGTATTCGCTTGAGCTGTGCCGGAATTATACGGCTTCGTTTATGTCTGATCCGCTTAAATTGGCGGCGTTGCAGGCGGCGTGCGCGCTCGTGGATCGGGCCTTGCCGGAGCGGGAGGTTCATGCGGGGTTGTATCATGGGCTGTGTGCGTTGTTTGGGATGTTGCAAGATGCGGCGATGGATGAGGCATGGGGGCAGGCCTATGTGATGTGGGAGATTGCGTTGCTGAAGGAGCTTGGGTTTTCGCTTGATTTGAGCCGGTGTGCGGGGGGCGGGGATGATGGTGATTTGGCTTATGTCTCGCCGAAGACGGGTAGGGCGGTGAGCCGTGGGGCGGGTGCGGTTTATAAGGCTAAGCTTTTGCCCTTGCCGTCTTTTTTAACGCGGAGGAGCGGAGATGCGGAGGAGGGAGATGTTTTGGATGGCCTGAAGATGACGGGATATTTTTTGGAGCATTGGGTGTTTAATCATCATACGCATGGCGTGCCGGAGGCGCGGGTGGTGTTGCAGGCGCGGATGGGGTAGGGGATTTGAGTTTTTTATCACCACCAAGGACACCAAGTGCGCTAAGGGTTTTAATTTAGCGTTTCGGCAAAATAACTCTAATAGTGGACTAACTAGGTAGCGTACTCATAAA
>JBOEFZ010000027.1:0-26898 GCA_050633165.1 Alphaproteobacteria bacterium
CCACGCTCAATGGTGATAGTAGTATCCTGCGCCAGAGCGCTGCTTTTCGTGAATTGCGCATGCGCCCAAAACAGGCCGAGCGCGGCGATAACGGCCGCACTCGTCACGCCATAAACAAACAGGCCAAGAATAAAACGCAATGCGGTTCGCGCGCCTGCATTGCTCATATTCTAAACCGCCTTCATCACAAGGGAAGCATTCGTACCGCCAAAGCCGAATGAGTTGGAAAGAATGGTCGTAACCTTCTTCTCTTTCGCAATTTTTGGCACAAGGTCAATGCCGCTGATCCCCTCGGAGGGGGTTTCGAGGTTGAGGGTGGGTGGCAAGATGCCTGTCTCAACGGCCTTAAGCGAGTAAATCGCCTCAACCGCGCCCGCCGCACCAAGAAGATGCCCGATGGCAGATTTGGTGGAAGACATGGAAATGCTGTCCAATGTATTGGCGAAGAGACGTTTAACCGCGCCAAATTCAATACCATCACCCACGGGCGTGGATGTCCCATGCGCGTTGATGTAATCGATATCCTCGGGGTTAAGTTTGGCGCGTTTAAGTGCCGCTTCCATCGCGCGATAGCCACCATTACCATCTTCGGCAGGGGAGGTAATATGATGCGCATCACCCGAAAGGCCATAGCCGATCACTTCACCGTAAATTTTCGCGCCGCGTGCCTTGGCATGCTCATATTCCTCGAGCACGACAATCCCCGCACCCTCGCCAATGACAAATCCATCGCGATCTTGATCCCATGGGCGCGAAGCATCTTGTGGCGCGTCGTTATAGCCCGTAGAGAGCGCCCGCGCCGCCGCAAAGCCCGCAACGCCAAGGCGGCAAACCGCGCCTTCCGCACCGCCCGCAACCATCACATCGGCATCATCCAGCGCGATTAACCGCGCTGCATCACCAATCGCATGCGTTCCGGTCGCGCACGCCGTGACAACCGAATGATTCGGGCCACGAAATCCGTATTTGATAGAAACATGACCGGATGTCAGATTGATCAAAGCCGCAGGGACAAAAAACGGGGAAACCCGACGCGGCCCTTTTTCATTTAAGAGGGTCGAGGTCTTGTAAATCTCGTCCAGCCCGCCAATACCAGAGCCGATCAAAACGCCCGTACGGTTTTGCTGCTCCTCATTCTCCGGTTTCCAACCGGAATCTTCAATGGCCTCGATTGATGCCGCCATGCCGTAGACAATAAATTCATCAACCTTGCGCTGTTCCTTGGGGTGCATGAATGTGTCGGGGTTGTATTCACCCGCATTATCACCGCGCGGAATCACGCCCGCGATTTGAGAGGCAATATCGGACACTTCAAAATGTTCGATTTTCTTGATGCCGCTTTTGGCATTTGTGATGGCATCCCAATTATGCTCGACACCCACGCCAAGCGGAGAAACCATTCCCATTCCTGTTACTACAACTCTACGCATATCTCAAACTCCTCAAATTTCAGAAGCACCATAATAGAATCCCCGCATGAGCGGGGAAACAAAAAACTTATATTAAAGCACTAAAAAAGGCTTATGAATTTTCTTCGATGAACTTCACCGCGTCGCCAACGGTCTGGATTTTTTCCGCTGCGTCGTCTGGAATTTCAACACTAAACTCTTCTTCGAACGCCATGACAAGCTCAACCGTATCAAGGGAATCTGCCCCGAGATCATCGATAAAGCTTGCGCCTTCGGCTACTTTGTCTTCGTCAACACCAAGATGCTCAACAACGATTTTCTTAACGCGGCCAGCTACATCACTCATGATTTAATCCTATTCTTTTGTTTAAAGTCAGTTATTTCTTTGCGTGGACTTTAACGATTTGAAATCCAAATGCAAGCCCTATATGGGGATAGACCGCAAAGCTTTTGTGGACAAGGCTTTGCGTTAAAAATACGTAAGCCAAGAGATTTTTATCGTGACGAGAAAGGCGAGCCGACGCGTAAATTTTCTACGTGAGGTGAAGGCTGACGACGTCATCGGTGAAAATATCGCAGCTTACAGCTTTAAATCATCGCCATGCCGCCGTTTACGTGCAGTGTTTGCCCTGTCACATACCCCGCCTCGTCGCTCGCTAAATAGAGAGCGGCCGCGGCGATGTCGTTACTCGCGCCCATTTTCCCGGCGGGAATTGTGCCGTTGATTTTTGCCTTTTGATCATCGTTAAGCGCATCGGTCATGGCGGTGGCGATAAAGCCGGGTGCAATCGCGTTAACCGTAATGCCGCGCGAGGCAACCTCCGCCGCCATGGCCTTGCCCCATCCGATCATACCGGCCTTGGACGCCACATAATTACATTGCCCCGGATTGCCCGTTACACCGACCACAGACGCCACATTGATAATACGCCCATGACGGCGCTTCATCATGCCGCGCTGCACGGCCTTGGCGAGGCGGAAGGTCGCGGTCATGTTGACATCAATCACTTGCTGCCAATCTTCATCCGACATGCGCATGGAAAGGCCATCGCGCGTAAGGCCGGCATTATTCACTAAAATATCAATCTGCCCAAGCGCCTCATCCGCGCGCTTCACGAGATCAACCACCGCATCCGAATCGGATAGATCAGCCGGAAGAACGGAAACACGCTCCCCGAGCTCCGCGCTCAGCGCCTGCAATTTCTCCTCATTCCGTCCGGAAATGCCGACATGTGCGCCCGCGCCATGCAATGCCTTTGCAATCTCCCCGCCAATGCCGCCTGTCGCGCCTGTGACTAATGCTGTTTTTCCGGATAAATCAAACATATCTTTACCTTTTTCATATTAAAATGGTTTGCAATCTATACAAAAAGGCTTATATCGCTATATGCCCAGAGTCAATTGAGTGTCAATCAAGTGAGTATTATGAATTCGTCAAAGCCACAACAAATCATGCTGCCGCGTGCCCTGTTTAAGGAATTCCACAAGGGATTCTCCTTTGTGAAAAAAGCGGAGCTTTCCCCCGCGCAGGGATTTTTAGAGCTGCATGATGCGGTGTGTGAGGCTTTTAGCCGCATTGATCTGCCCGAAGATGCGCGCGGGGATGTGAATAATTTGATCAATTCCCTGCAAAATCTGCATGAAACCCTCGCCGAACAAGAGAGCATTGACGCCGATGCCGATGGCTATTTTATCGAGCGCGAAGATTTATCGCACGTCATCGCCAATATGCGCGCCTTGGGCGATGCCATCCGCATGCACCAAACCGAATTAGCCCATCACGATGTGGCGAAGGCGATTTTATGGTCGAAGACGGCGTTGAAGAAAGTCCTAGCCTAAAAAAGCACCTAAGGGCACGACTGCGCCCCGCCGATCGTTCGGCGCTTTTAAACTAGCGCGAAGCGCGTAAAAAGCCTCACCGTTAAGACAGCGCTTCAATCAACGCCTCAATCTTCGCAACATTGCCCGCATTGCTCGTTGCTATCTTTTTATGCATTTAAGGCCTTCACGACTTTTTCATAGGAGGTAAGGATATTGTCTAGAATTTTTTCTTTTATTGCGGCGGATTCCTCAAAACCTTCCTCAGCCTCAAAGCAAGCGTCCGATAATGCTTGCGCGCCCAGATTTGCGGCCGATCCTTTAAGTTTATGGGCGGCCTTCCTCCATTCTTCGTCTTCTTCATTCTGATAGTTTTTTAGGGTTCTTAGAGACTCTTTGGCATAAGTGGTGAACATTTCAATCAGCTCCTTTTCTTCTTCGAGGTCACCATCTGTAAACATACGCAAACGATCCCAATCCATCACTTTCGCACTATCCTCAAACATACTTGCTTCTACTTGTACGGGAACATTCACTATCTCAGAGACGAGACTTGGTTCCGTCCACTTTTCCAGCATAGCCATTAATTTATCGGGCTTGATAGGCTTGCTGAGATAATCATCCATTCCGGCCCTCAAACATTTTTCCTTATCGCCAACCATGGCGTTTGCGGTTAAAGCAATAACCGGCAGATGTGATCCTGTTTTTTCTTCGCACTCACGTAACAAAGTTGTAGCTTGATAGCCATCTAGCTCAGGCATTTGGCAATCCATGAGAACAACATCATAATTATTTTCGGCGATCATATCGAGGGCTTGCCGTCCGTTTTCAGCGAGATCAACATAAACAAAACCAAGTTTTTTGAGGAGCTTTTTGACAAAAGTTTGATTAACTGGGTGATCGTCAACAGCCAGAATGCGGATATCTTTTGAAAGTGTTATGTTAGAGCTACCTTGTTTCTCATCATAAAGATTAACCAAAACTTCAGTTTCATCTGCAATTGTTAACGGGATTGTAAACCAAAATGTAGAGCCTTGCCCCTCCACACTATCAACACCAATCTCTCCGCCCATTAGATCAACCAGTTGTTGGGTGATCGCCAGCCCTAAACCTGTTCCGCCGAATTTGCGTGTCACAGAGGTATCAGCTTGAGTGAATTTTTCAAAAATAGCATCAAGTTTATCTTTTGGAATGCCAACGCCCGTATCCTCCACCGCCAGATATAGCGTTGACGAATCACTATTCATTGTAGTTTTAAGAACAACCGTGATATTCCCGTCTGTAGTGAATTTTAGAGCGTTATTGATCAAATTACGCAGCACTTGCTGAATACGCCCCAAGTCCCCCCAAATTGCTGATGGCACGCCTTCAGCGCGCTCTATATCCAGTGCAATGCCTTTATCTGTTGCTAAAGGCAAAAAGAGCTGCACAATTTGTTGCACTGCTGTTTCCACATGGAAAGGTACGGTTTCAATTTCAAGCTCCCCTGCTTCAATTTTAGAAATATCAAGAATGTCATTCAAAATGCTGAGCAAATTCTCACTTGAACCATGCAATGTTTCAACATTTTCACGTTGATCCATATTCAGAGATGAATCTAAAAGCATTTCCGCCATACCGATAATGCCGTTCATTGGCGTCCGTAATTCATGCGACATATTGGCGAGGAATTCTGTTTTTGCTGCGCTTGCTTGTTCCGCTTTGTTCTTTGCCTCCAATGCTTCGAACCGGATAAGTTCAAGCTTATCGGCATATTCCTGCATTTGTTCTTCAACGCGCTTGCGTTCTGCGATCTCCTTTTCCGCTGTTTCTTTTTGCTGCTTGAGATCTTTTTCAAACCGTTTTTGCCGCGTGATATTGCGCTCTATTGCGGTGAAATGGGTAATTTCTCCATTTTTGTCGTGAATAGGCATGATACTGATATCAAGCCAATAAGGATCACCATCTTTGGTATAGTTTTTAAGTTCGCCCTTGAATGATTTACCTTTCATCAAGGCGTTTTTGAGTTTATCTAGCGTTTTTCGGTCTGTATCCGGTCCCTGCAAGATTCGAGGCGTTTTTCCGATGATTTCATCGGCTTCGTAGCCGGAAATGCGGGTAAAGGCTTCGTTGACGTAAATGATTTCCGGACCGCCGTCATCCAAGTTAGCTTTTGTAATAACCACGCCATCATTGGCACAAACAACTGTCGCACTAAGCAATCTAGAATTTTCTTCCAGCTCTTCATTGATTTCATAAATTTCGCGGCTTTTTGCTTCTAAAAAATGCTCGGCTTGCTGGCGCGCAGATTTTTCACGTGCGAGCCGCTTTTCCAAGCGCTGTATTCGATCATCGTCCGTCATATCACCCCCATTATTACGTCAATCATTTTTTAACAAGCGTGAAAATGCGAGAATACTCCCCTTCTGTATTCTTATCTTCGCTTTGTATTTCAATATTTTCTTTGTAAAAATCAATACATCCGCGCATTAAACCTTCTGCAAAATCTGCGAGTGGGCATTGTGATTTATATACCATGACAAGCGCGTTATCCCCGAGGCTCTTTGTTGTAAACTGCGGCAACGTCGCATCAGGGTAGAGTTTTTTTACTTCCACATGGATTGTATCATGAACGCTTTCTAAAAACTCAAACGCCGATGTCGGCTTTTCAAAAAATACGGGCATAAGGGCGTGAAAACGGAAGAAAAGATGGTGACCATATTTATAAACTAAATCTTTAATAGGAATTTCGGTCTTTTTACTGAGCGCGCCGACAATTTTAAAAAGTTCTTCATTATCATAGGTGCCTACCGTTGTATAAGCGCCGCCAGATTCAAGTTCACAATCATCCAAAATATCATCAATCATATCCGATCCAAATAAGTCTTCGACCATGTCCAATAACTCTGTAAACACAATTCCTTTCATAAATACCCTCTCCCCATGCGGTAATGACCAACCCTATATTACCTTGTATAATTATTGATGTAATGGCATATTTTTCTTTCAAAAAAGATTTAATAAACACGGGTTACATGTGATGTTTCCTTTTTTTGTTTTTCCTGAATGAATGGAGATTTTTGAATGTATTGCAGGAGCTTTTCTTGTGTGAATGGCTTTCCTACAAAACCTTTAGCACCAAGCTCTATGGCCTTCATTACATTTTCCTTATCACCGTTACCGCTAAACATAATAATGTAAGCACCAGGGTCGATTTGAAACAATTTTTTGAGAACTTCATGCCCGTTCATATCCGGCAAACCAATATCCAAAAACAAAACATCCGGCGCTTTGTGCACATAATTCATAATTGCGCCTTGCCCGTCATCAGTCATAGAAAGCGAATATTGTTTTTTAAGAGCATTCGCGACCAGTTTTTGCGAAAACGGGTCATCCTCGACCACCATGATTTCCGGTTGTGTACGCTGGTCGCGGCGCATGGCAAGTGAGGAAATCAAATCCAGATCAATTTTGCCCAACGCCTCATTTCGATTTTCTGCTACAATTTTTTCTTTTTTCTCCTTGAGCCTTTTCTGACGATCAATCCCAATTTGAATACTCTCAATTTTCCTTTTGCAAATCGTTCTAAGCTTTGGCCAATCCACCCCGATTTCAAAAAGATAAGCCAGCCCAAATGGCGTTTTTTCCGAAAGGGCTGGCTTAAGTTTGGGGGTTAGAAAAGCTAAAAAATCGTCAACATGTCTACGTGTTATGTAACGGGTTAAAACAAAAATGTCGTTATCGTGGCACACATAAATTTGTGCAGAGTGGTCTTCTAAGAATCCACGCAAAGCTTCTAATGTTTTATCGCAACATGCTTGTGTGTCCTGCTCTATTTGCGAAATTCTTAAATGTAAACATCGGTGCGTTGGAAAGTTTTCCCAACATTCCTTTAGTGTCTCTAAGAATGTTGTTTCCGCTTTTTGTGTAATGACTAACATTTTATTTCCTTCCCTAAAAACTGCCCTAAATTTATTTTAAAATCAATATATTTACCATAGCATTGCAATGCGCATGCCAAGCTATAAATCTATATATTTCAATTGCTTAATAGTAAGCCCTCCATGGAATTCTCATTTTCAAACGTTCGATTTATAGAATTGAAAGTATAAATTCTATAAATCGAACGCTTTATTAACCCTTTCATGCTATAAATAAGAGTATGAATGAACCTATTTTGATTGTTGACGATGACTCGATGCAGCGCCAGATGCTATCTACGTTGTTGCGGCGAAAGTTAAATTTTCAATCTTGTGAAGCAAAGCACGGTCGTGAGGCATTAGACGTTTTGGATGCCGATCAGGGTAAAGACATCAAGCTGGTCATCTTGGACCTTAATATGCCTATTATGAACGGCCTAGAAACGCTTGAGATCTTGAAGCAAAAATATCCGGCTATTTCCGTGATCATGCTAACTGGAAGCAAGGATATTGAGGATGCCGTACAGGCGATGCGACTTGGTGCAACCGATTTCTTGATGAAGCCCTATGAGGGGGAGCGCATGGTGATAACGGTGCGAAATGCCTTAAAGATCGGCACGCTTTCGAGAGAACTCTCTCGCCTTAAGACCGAAAAAGAAGGACGATTTGGTTTTGAAAACCTTATCGGCCATGATGGCGGCCTCTTAACTGTTGTAAACCTAGGGCGCAAAGCGGCGGCGGCGGATATACCGGTTTTAATCACCGGCGAAACAGGAACAGGAAAAGAGGTTTTTGCACAGGCTATTCACGGTGAAAGCGCGCGTTCGGGAAAGCCATTTATCGCTGTTAATTGCGGCGCCATTCCATCGCAACTTGTCGAAAGCACATTGTTCGGGCATGAAAAAGGTGCGTTTACGGGCGCAACGGAAAGAGTCATCGGTAAATTCAGGGAGGCCGAAGGCGGCAGCATTTTTTTAGACGAGGTTGGTGAGTTACCCCTTGATACACAAGTGAAGCTCCTTCGCGTTTTACAGCAAAAAGAAGTCGAACCCGTGGGCGCGGGCAAGCCTATACCGGTGAATGTACGGATCATATCAGCAACAAACCGTGACCTTCAAAAAGAAGTCGATGATAGGAACTTTAGAGAGGATTTGTTTTTCCGCCTCAATGTTTTACAAATTAAATTACCACCTTTACGAGATAGAAAGCATGATATTCAGGCGCTTTCCACTCATTTTATTGAGCGTTTTTGCGTGAATGAAGGTGGCATCCCTAAAAGCATCTCAAAAGATACGGAAAACAAGCTTATCCGCCACCATTGGCCGGGCAATGTACGCCAGCTTGAGAATGTCATTAACCGTGCCATGGTTATCAGTAATGGAAATATCCTGGATGTTGAAGATTTTACCGGATTAGTGTCCGGATCACATAATCAACCCATCAACACCGCTCCGCTTCATCATATGGATATTCGCGTTATTTCCGGTGAGGGAAACTTCAAGACTGTTAGTGAGATTGAGCAAGAAGCGATGCAAATCGCCATTAGCCATTTCGATCATAACATCACCCAAGCTGCCAAAGCCCTCGGCATGGCAAAATCTACATTTTACAAAAAAATGAAGCTATAATTACGCTGAATAATATAGTCACTCCACTTTATAAATCACAAGTTCTGCAAATCGCCGTTTTTTGCGCCCTTCTTTAAGACAGCGCTTCAATCAATGCCTCAATCTCCGCAACATTGCCCGCATTACCCGTCGTAATTTCTTTATCAATCCGGCGCACAAGGCCGCATAGCACTTTACCCGCGCCTAGCTCGACCATCTCGCTCACACCTTGCACTTTCATCCAGATCACGCTTTCACGCCAACGCACCATGCCGGTGATTTGATCGACCAAGAGGCCGCGAATGGCTTGCGCGTCGTTCGTGCTTGCCGCCAAGACATTTGATACCACCGCCGGATTAGGGGCGGCAATATTCGCATCCGCCAACGCATCGCGCATTTCGGCGGCGGCGGGCGCCATTAATTTGGAATGGAACGGTGCGGAGACGGGGAGGAGCAGCGCACGCTTCGCACCCTTCTCACTCGCCAACGCAATGGCACGTTCAACGGCTTCTTTATGCCCGCTCACCACGACTTGCCCGACGGAATTATCATTTGCGGCCTCAACGCTTTCTGCCTCGGTAGAAGCTTCGGCAGCCAGCGCCGCCACCACATCGAAATCCAGCCCCAAAATCGCCGCCATCGCGCCCTGCCCAACGGGAACGGCGCGCTGCATCGCTTGTCCGCGCAATTTAAGCAGCTTCGCACATTCGGAAACCCCCAGCGCCCCTGCCGCCGTCAACGCGGAATATTCGCCCAATGAATGTCCGGCAACGAATGTGGCCTTCTCGGCCAAATTAATCCCGCCCTGCTTTTCCAACACGCGCACAACCGCCATGGATACCGCCATCAAGGCGGGCTGCGTATTCTCTGTCAAATTCAGGTCATCAGCCTCGCCGGAGAACATCATTGCGCTCAATTTTTGCGAGAGTGATTCGTCGATTTCCTCGAAAACCTCGCGGGCTTCGGCAAAATTTTCGGCCAAATCCTGCCCCATACCCACAGTCTGAGAACCCTGTCCCGGGAAGATAAATGCGCGTGTCATAATTTATTCTAACTCCTTATAATAAAACTTATATTAGCACCGCATGTCGGCAATATTATTTCAATATAAATGCGGTTACCGGTGTATTTATGTCGCAATGCAGCACAATTCTTTTTGCAAAGTCATAAAATATGTGCCAATTTTATACCCTGCCTGCAAACAGACAAGGCGCATCGGTTATGACATTGCAATGGCAAGCCGGAATTGTAAAGCGTTCAGATCAAGCAAAAAACAAAAATTGAACGCATTATTCAATCAGAATTAAGGGAACAACGAAGATGGTAAAAAACGAAGCAAAAATCCAAAATTTACTGGAGCAAACCAGTGATGCCTTCCAGACCTATTATGGCGGGGTGAATACGGATTATGCTGACTTTGCGACCAACGCGCTGGCGGATTTTCGCACCCTTTTGGGGACGCCTGATCTTACAGATCGTCAGTTAAAATCTCTCATCCGCCGCGCCGCAAAGCGCCGCCGTTCCGAGTCCGTGTCCCGTGATTGCTGGGCGTCCTTTACCGCGCAATATATGACACGAAAATCCAATGCGAATGCTGAGCTACAGACCGTTTAATATATTTAAGCTGTCTCTGCCGTCGGGCTGTCTTTTTCTTTTGCTGGTTTTGGTGAATCTTCGAATGTAAAGGTAAGGTCTTTGTCCTTGCCCAAATCAACCGTGACAATTCCGCCTTTTTCCAATTTCCCGAACAAAATCTCTTCTGCTAATGGGCGCTTGATTTGCTCTTGGATCACACGACCCAAGGGACGTGCGCCCATGGCGGGATCATAACCTTTTTCGGCGAGGTGCTTTTTCGCCTTCTTGGTCAGGTTAATCTCGACATTCTTCTCCGCCAATTGCCCTTCTAGCTGCGCAATAAACTTCTCGACGACCTTCTCGACCGTTTTTGGGCTTAAATTCTGGAAGGGAACAATCGCATCAAGGCGGTTTCTAAATTCCGGTGCGAAGGTCTTGGTGATGACTTCATTATCGGCATAGCTATCGATATCATCACCCAATTCACGGTTAAAGCCCATCGGCGTTTTGGCGATATCGGACGCGCCGGCATTTGTCGTCATGATGAGGATGACGTTGCGGAAATCGATAACTTTGCCGTTATTATCGGTGAGCTTCCCGTAATCCATGACTTGCAACAAAATATTGAACAAATCGGGATGCGCCTTTTCAATTTCATCGAGCAACAACACGCAATGCGGATGCTGATCAATCTTATCGGTCATCAAACCGCCTTGTTCAAACCCGACATAACCCGGCGGCGTTCCGATAAGGCGGGAGACGGAGTGGCGCTCCATATACTCACTCATATCAAAACGGATCAGCTCTATGCCCATGGTTTTGGCGAGTTGTTTGGCAACTTCGGTTTTACCAACGCCAGTTGGGCCGGAGAAGAGGTAGGAGCCGATCGGCTTTTCGCTATCGCCCAAACCGGCGCGTGCCATTTTGATAGAATCGCCCAATACATCAATCGCCTTATCCTGATCATAAACCATCGTCTTGAGATCACGCTCAAGGTTTTTCAAAGCCTGCTTATCATCCTTTGTCATCGCCGCCGCCGGAATGCGGGCAATGGCGGCAACCACGCCTTCGATATCTTCCTCTTCGATGGTTTTCTTGCGCTGATCCTCTGGCACAAGCATCTGCGCCGCGCCAACCTCGTCGATGATGTCGATGGCCTTATCGGGGAGCTTACGATCCCCCATATATTTATCCGAAAGCTTAACCGCGGCTTCGATGGCTTTGTCCGTATATTGCACACCATGATATTCGGCGTAATGCGGGCGCAGGCCTTTTAAGATTTCAATCGCATCCTCAATCGACGGCTCATTCACATCGATTTTCTGGAAACGCCGCACCAGCGCACGATCTTTTTCGAAATGATTGCGGTATTCTTTGTAGGTGGTCGAGCCCATGCAGCGCAGCTCGCCCGATGAAAGTGCCGGCTTAAGGAGGTTAGAAGCATCCATCGCCCCGCCGCTTGTTGCGCCCGCACCAATCACGGTGTGAATCTCATCAATGAAAAGGATTGATCCATCGATCGTTTGCATTTCCTTGATCACCATCTTAAGGCGCTCTTCAAAATCCCCGCGATAGCGTGTTCCGGCAAGGAGCGAACCCATATCCAGCGAGAATATAACCGCGTCATTAAGCACCTCTGGCACTTCACGCTTAATAATGCGCAAGGCAAGCCCTTCGGCAATCGCCGTCTTCCCGACCCCCGGCTCACCGACAAAGAGCGGGTTGTTTTTGGAGCGACGGCAGAGCACCTGCACCGCGCGCTCCAGCTCCTTATCCCGCCCGATAAGGGGATCGATCTTCCCGTCGCTCGCCTTTTCATTCAGGTTCACGCAATAGGCATCAAGGGCTTCCGCGCCTGTCTTGATCTCTTGGGCCTCTTCGCGGCCCTCAACACCCTTTGGTGTTCGGGATGTATCGCTTTGTGAGGCGACTTTGGCGATGCCGTGGCTGATGTAATTCACCGCATCGAAACGGGTCATATCTTGTTCTTGCAGGAAATAAACCGCGTGCGATTCACGTTCGGAAAACATCGCAACAAGAATATTCGCGCCCGTCACTTCCTCACGACCAGAGCTTTGCACATGGATCGCGGCGCGTTGCAAAACGCGTTGGAAACTGGTCGTAGGCTTCGCATCCACGGCCTCGGTATTAATAAGGTAATCAAGCTCGTTCGAGATATAAGTAATCAACTGATCCTTTAAATCCTCAATCGAAATCCCGCATGATCGCAACACCGCCATCGCATCCTGATCATCCGTAAGCGCATGAAGAAGATGCTCCAGCGTCGCATATTCGTGATGATATTCACTCGCGATTTGAAGGGCATTATGAAGGGTTAATTCGAGGTTTTTACTGAGCATGCTTTGACCTTGGATTTGTTACTCAAAGTAATATACACGAATTTGCGAAAAACATGTAGTTACTCTTTCTCCATCGTGCATTGCAGTGGCTGCTCATTCGCGCGAGCGAAATCCATGACTTGGGCGACTTTGGTTTCCGCAATCTCAAACGTGAAAACACCGCAAAGGCCGACGCCGCGACGGTGGACATGCATCATGATGTCGGTGGCCTCGGCGCGGTTTTTGGCGAAAAAACGCTCCACCACATGCACGACAAATTCCATCGGCGTAAAATCATCATTCAACAATAAAACCTTATACATTGCCGGCTTTTTGGTTTTCGGACGGGTTTTGAGCATTAGCCCCGTATCTGCATCATCATCGGTGTGCGGATCCTGGTCGTATGGATTATCCTCATACGGGTCATCGGACGCGATGATAGGGGGGGATTTGCTATTCAGTCTATAATTCATCGTAGTAATCTATCGTAATTGGGAAATATTTCAATATGGCTCCCTCCAAAAAAGAAAAACCCTGACCGGGGGAGGTCAGGGTTTTATGGGGGGAAACTTTATCGTTTATTCAGCAGCAACAGCATCGGTTGCTTTTTGCACTGTTTTTGTCACTTGCGAATTAATTGGCTCCGCAGCATCGGTAAGCAATTTCGTACCAAGCTCGGTCAGCTTCGTTGCGCTCGCCATAACATCGTCAAAACTGCTCTGCGCGATTTTATTTTGCACATCGGAAAATTCGTTAATCGTTTTCACGCTCATCGCTTCTTTGGCAAATTGCATCTGCTTTTCCGCCGAGCTTTGCGCAAAGCTCATCGTCTCGCGGATGATTTCTTCAAAGCCCTTGGCGAAGATGCTGCCGGATTTTGTTAATGCATCAATACTTTCGCGGCTTGCCGAAGCAGCTTCCTGCGCCAGTTGATCAAATTGGTAGGGAGTGGATGTTTTACTCTTCGTCATGACGACCTCCATTCAAATTTCTAGCCTAAGATTATGTTCGCAGGTGCACAAAGTCAAGATTTTTTTGCACCGCACAAAAATATATGCACACCAAAAATCCGCCACAGCCATTCATGGACACAATCGGGAGAATCTTATATAATTGTTAAATGCAGGTGTTTTTCGTGCAACCTGCCATAAAATATAACAAACATTCATCTTCCGTGGGCAGGTTCATGACGCAAATAAAGACGCTACCATCATTATTTTTCGCCTTATTTCTTTGCCTTACCGCTATTACCGTTTCCACCCCCGCCTATGCGAATAAAAAATATGCCTCCATCGTTGTGGATGCGGATACGGGGATTGTTTTGCATGAACGCCATGCGGATAAGAAGCTGCATCCCGCGTCCTTAACCAAAATCATGACATTATTGATGGCGTTCGAGGCGATCGAGCAAGGCAAGATGAACCTCAATACACGCATAGGTGTCTCCAGCCACGCGGCCAACATGGTGCCGAGCAAATTGGGCCTGCGGGCAGGGTCGAGCATTAAGCTCAAACATGCGATTTATGCGCTTGTGACGAAATCGGCGAATGATGTTGCGGTGGCGTTGGCCGAGCATATCGGCGGAAGCGAGAAAAATTTCGGGCGTCTGATGACGCGCCGCGCCAATCAATTGGGCATGCATAACACCGTTTTTCGCAATGCATCCGGCCTACATGATAAACGTCAGGTTTCAACGGCGCGGGATATGGCGATGCTCGCGCAATATGTGATTTCGGCTTATCCGCAATATTACCGTTATTTCTCAACGAAGAATTTTAGCTATCAAGGGAAGAATTACCACAATCATAACCGTCTGCTTGGCTCTTATAAGGGGATGGATGGCATGAAGACGGGATATATTCAGGCGGCGGGCTTTAACCTCGTGGCCTCCGCCGTGCGCAATAATCGCCGGATTATCGGCGTTGTGTTTGGCGGACGCAGTGGTAAGACGCGTAACGCGCATATGGCGAGCCTGCTTGATGGCGGGTTTTCGAAGATTAACAAGATGCGGATTGCCAAAGCACGTGTCCCCATGCCCGCCCGTAAACCCGGCATTGCTGCAGCAGTAGAAAAACTGCCGCAGCTTGCCCAAGCCGCCAATAACCAGATCGCCGCGATGGGCGCGCTCATCGGTGAGGGGGATTTTGACGGCGCGCGGATTAAGCGCATTGAAACCGGCATGATCGCCATGGCGGCACATACAGGCAAAGATATTAAAGGGCAGGATTTACGCCTACTGACCAAGCCAGCTACACCTCATGCAAATACAATACAGAACGTATCGAATGGATGGTCTATACAGCTCGGCGCATATAAAAGCCGCGCGGCAACAGATCAAATTTTGATGTCCGGCTTGCAAAAACTCCCCCCCGCCTTCGGACATGCGCAGCGTGTGATTGCGCCGCTTAAAACTGCCGAAGGATGGTTATTCCGTGGGCGCCTCTCCGGTCTATCGCAAAGCGAAGCCCTCTCCGCATGCAAATATTTCCAATCTTGCATGCCCATTGCCCCCGGTAACCAATAATGCCCGCAACGCCCTCTCGTCCAAACGCCGAAAATGGCAATGTCTTGTTCATGATCTTGATCGCGATTGTGTTGATCGGGGCGTTAACGGCGGCGATATCATCGGGTAATAATGCCGAACGCTCGAATATCGATGATGAAACATTGGTCCTTCGTGCCAGCGAAGCGCAACGCTACGCTAGCGAGCTGGAACGGGCGGTAAATTTCATCATGCAGCAAGGCTTCAGCGAAAGCGATATCCGTTTCGCCCACCCCGATGCGGATAGCGAGTATGGCGATTTAAGCGCGGATACCGATAAGCGGGATCAGGTTTTCCATCGTGAAGGCGGCGGGGCAAAATACCGAGCCGCGCCGGACGGCATCAATGACGGCAGCGCATGGGAATTTTACGCCGGCACGCATATCCCCGGCATGGGACGCGATGACCGTGCCGAATTGGTCGCCGTTCTGCCCCACGTAACCGCCGCCTTTTGCGCAAAGATTAATGACCTCAACGACCAAAGCGGCACAATGCAAGATACCGGCACCACCGCCGCCGGCGGTTCAAATCCCGGCAATTGCGTAAATATCGGCGCGCTCGGGCGGTTTGATGATAGCCAGCAATTCTACTCAACCATCAATACAATGAACGAAGCCAGCGGCAGCTTCGAACAAGACGCCAACACCTCCGCCGCCCGCCCCGCGCCCCAAGGCTGCGTTATATGCTCCATGGACACAAATGCCACAGATGGCACAAATGATGAATACCATTTCTACCATGTATTGATGACGCGCTAACGTAAACATATCTTAAGGTCTCTATTGCTAGGGCTGGATCAATTATCCTTTCAACAAAGTGCTACTTTGCGCTATCTTGTTTCGTATGAATGAAAAGATGATGACTGCAAAAGCATTACATGCGTATGGCAAAAAGCATGGATACCGGATTACGCCACCACGGGAATATGTGCTTGGGATTATTGCAAGCGCCGATAAACCGATGAGCGCGTATGACGTACTGGATGCGCTTGCGGCAAAGCTGGATAAACCCAAACCACCCACCGCCTATCGGGCGTTGGAGTTTTTGGTCACGCATGGATTTATTCACCGGATTGAATCTTTAAATGCCTATATCGCCTGCGCCGAGGATCATAAACATCGTGGATCACAATTCATGATTTGTGATGAATGCGGGCACGTAGAAGAAGTCCACCTATGCCACGTCCCCGAAAGCCTCCAAAAACAAGCCAGCGGCAAAGGCTTCACCCTATCGCACTGGAACGCGGAGCTGCATGGACGGTGTGGGGCGTGTGGTTAGGTGTAATGCTTTTCTAACTCTCTTGGTTGCTCAATCCTGGACAATCTTAAATCTGGCTTTTGATCCCATGTTGCCTTTAATCTATTATATGCCTCATGCATTTGATTGGGTTGAATACCGTGCCCTCCGATATGCTGCGCGAATTGAATCAACTTACCGCGATCTGTATCGTGTACCGATCGATTCCCAAAATGGCGTTGATAAAATTGTTTCCAAGCAGGACTAAAAGCCTCACCATGGTTCGGGTCAAGAGCAGCATAAAAACCCATTGTAGCGCCACCAGTTTGGGGATGTAAAAGCCCTACATCCATATTAATCAACTCATCATTATGTATATATTTAATTGGTGCGAATATTCCATCAGGACGAAATGGGTAATTTCTAATCGTGTAATTTGTAGCTTGTGCAGCGGCATTTGGAGGGAAAGTCTGTGAGGCAGCCAAGGACAACCCACCTAAAACAATGTCTCTTCGTGATAAGATTGAACTCATTGTGTCTCCTTAATAAAGAATGACTCGACATATATGTTATATTATAACATAACACAAGTAATTTTTTATAAGTTTGAGGTAGTTTATGTCTTTAATTGGTATTTCTCTTGGTGTCGCGTTTGAATTAGCAACACATGTTTTTGTGCATTACACAGTAGAAGGTGCAGCCTTCGGTGCGGGGCTTGCAGGAATGCTATCACCAGCCATGGCAGCTATGGGCTTAACATATACGTTTTCGGAAGCGGCGGCTGAAACGGCACTTGCAAATTTAGCGCCTGATGACCCAATTATGAGCTTGCCGGGAATTGCACCTACATAGTCGTTTTCTGGCTTTTAAGGCTGCGTTCTTTGGAGTCATTGGTTTTTTGCAGCGAACTTCTAATTTTGCACAGGTGATGGAGCTCTTTGTAGCTTGACATCAGGCAAAGCTATACCTGGTAGATTCTCATATTTTTCAAGAAGCACTCCCTGATCAATCCCATCCACCCCACAATGTGTTTGAACCCCGTGCGAATGGCAGAGATCGGGAAGGGTTGAGGCGTATCCCAGATATCCTACCAAAGCGATGGTCGCCGGAATTGCGATTTCTTTTGCTAATGTTTTTGTGTCATTGCGCAGCCAATTGGAAACGCCCCTAACCTTTCCCCCAAAATTGCGCTCTCCCCAATCGGCTAGATTATTCTTCGCCTGCCCGATTGCCTTAACGCTTTTGGGGTGCACCATTGCGAGCGATCCGGCAGTGGCCAGCGTATAAGCCGTCATTTGCGGCCAAGCCTTAAGAAGGCTCGGCATTTCCGGATTTGACACGAGCGTTATACCCTCGAGAAAGCCACTCGCCGCCATGCATCCCGCAATTGATCCCCATAGCATAGCGTCATCTTTTTTAAGCGCAGCCTTAATTGTGAACATCGCTTCGGATGCGGATAAGGTAATACCGCGTAGAAAACCAGTCGATGTGGTTGAGAGTGCGAAGGCCTCGGATAAGATATTAACGCTGTCATGCATCACAACGGAGGACAGGCCGAGCGTTACCGTGGACAAAGCGGCTTTTTGCGCGGCGGGGTCTTTACGATATTCATTCACGCGTTGCAATAGGGGTGGTGGTTTCTCTTCACTGTGATGATGAGCATGGTCGTGCTTATGATGATGCCCATGGTCATGATCGTGGTGGTGTCCATTACAAGAAGGGCCATGGACAATACATTCATGTCCAATTTCCCCTAATTTTTTGCCGTACCAAGGGGCGATTTTCAATGCCATCACCGCCCCTGTAGCCACCGTTGCCTCCATTGGCATATAGTCCGATAAAAAAATCGGTGCGGCAAAGGCAGCCGATAGCCCGCCCATACCTTTGGCATGTATTTTCCAATGTTCCGAGCTAATGGCGTTCATAGTTCCAACAGCTGCAGCCCCCCAAAGCATCCCTGCATGCGTGATTTTACCAACAGCCAGACTAGCTACATTTTGCGCACTTTGCCCTGCAAGTAGGCTAATACCAGTTACGGCAGCTTCGGGGATTTGGTGCGACATGGCGCTCATAGAGGCGGTAATAAAGCGCGGAACGCCTTTTGATTTTTCCAATTCCTCTGCTTGTTCCATCAAATTTTCGGTTGAATCATTCATGCCCATAAGGCTCAGCGTCATACCACCGACACCAATGGCTTCCCCAAAACCATCAATTTGCGCCAGGGTTGAGTGCCCGATAACAGCATTAGCAACGATATCTGCGCTCGCCAACGCTGCGCTTGCGCTAAAAAGAAAGCCGGTATTGTGTTCCGCCACCCATGTCCGTGCTCGTTCCCCAAAAAGAGATGCAGCAAGAACAGTTAGCCTTAGCTCCTTTTTGTCGGAAGGCTTTTGTTCTTCATGCGGATGGTGATGATGGTGGTGGTGTTTTCCATCTTTGTGATGCCCGTGATCATGTGGCATAAAATACTCCCGCAACGCCAAAATGTTATAAAGTAACGTTTTATAGATTTAAGAGTATGTTAAATGCAAGTGCTTTTTTCTTTGGATTATATATTCGGATATTTAAAGCAGATTGCCCGCCCTCTTCATTTCGTTTAGAAATTGATGGGTATGAATTATCGTCCTGAAATTGATGGGTTGCGGGCGATTGCCGTTTTGGGGGTGTTGTTTTATCACGCGAAATTTATGCTGTTTGGCGCGCCGGTTTTGGCGGGTGGATATTTGGGCGTTGATATTTTCTTTGTGATTAGCGGGTATCTGATTACGCGGATTATTTTGAAGGAATTGCAGGAACGAGATTCCTTTTCCTTTGCGCATTTTTTTGAACGGCGAGCGCGGCGGATTTTGCCGATGTTGTTTGTGGTGATGATTGCGGCTTTGCCGTTTGCGTGGCGCTCTTTGCTGCCCGCGGATTTGGTCGAATATGCGAAGAGTGTTTTGGCGGCACTTGGGTTTGGGTCGAATTTCTTTTTCTATTTTGCGACGACGGAATATGGGGCGGATAGTTCTTTGCTCAAGCCTTTTCTTCATACTTGGAGCCTTGGGATTGAGGAGCAGTTTTATATTGTTATGCCGTTGATCATTGTTTTGGTTTGGCGGTTTGCGCAGGCGTATTTGTTAAGTGTTCTGGCGGTGCTGTTATTGCTGAGTTTGCAATTTGCGGATGTGATGGGGGGGGCATAATCGTGATTTGAATTTCTACCTGCCTTTCTCGCGGTTTTGGGCTGTCGGTTGGATCGTATTTTGTGATTGAAAAGCCGTTTCGGAATCGGGAGGTGATTGGCAGGAAATTGTTGCTTGCGCTTTTGATTGCGACGGCGGCGGTGCTTGGCATTGTGCATTGGAACTTTATTGATAAAGATGGCTACCAAAGCCGTGTTCCGGCGATTTTGGCGACAGAGCATCACGGGGAAAACCAGTGGGAGATTTACCGCCAAAATGACCGGAATTGCTTTGGGCGGCAGGATGATTTTTGTACGGAGTTTGTATCGGGTGATGCAACACGGCTATATGCCTTGGGCGATAGTCACCTCGCATCGCTTGTTTTATCGGAGCGATTTAACGGCCAATTCCTGCCCGTTTGTTTTGAACACGCATTATTATCTTAACGATGGGAAGCGGAGCAAAATCTGTAATGCGGCGTATCAGGAGAGGCGCTTGGCCGCGATTAACGCCTCCCCCGACCCGGCGATTGTGGTGATTGGCGGGCGGTATCCGGTGTTTTTGGACAATGTCTTTTTCGACAATGGTGAAGGCGGGTTTGAGGATGAGGTGTTTGGTGAATTTATCCCTGATAATGGCGGGGATTTTAAAGATGCGTTGCGCGGCAGCATCGAAACACTAACGGCGGCGGGACATCATGTTGTGCTGGTTTATCCTATTCCACCAGTTGGTTGGCATGTGCCGAAACGGTTATTTGAAAAAGTTAAAGGCATGGATTTGGTGCAAATTCGGGATGTACTCCAAAATGATCCGGTTAGCACAGATGCGGATATTTATCATGAAGATAGCCATTCGACATTTGCCTTATTTAATTCAATCCAACATCCGAACATCCACCGCGTTTATCCGCATACGCTGTTTTGTAACACGGTGATAAGCGGGCGGTGCGTGACGCATGATGAGAACGATATTTTCTACGATGACGATGACCACCCTAGTGCAAAGGGCGCGGCGATGATTAATGCATTGATTGATGATGCCGTGCGCGCGGCGGATACGGCAATTAAAACGGCGCGGGATCGGTGAAAATAATGCGCTCCCCTGTGGTGGGGTGCTCAATCTCTAACATTTCGGCGTGGAGTTGGAGGCGCGGCGCGGCATCACGCGCCGCATCATGGGCATAGAAAACTTCGCCAAGCATGGGATAGCCGATTTCCTCCATATGTACGCGGAGTTGGTGGGAGCGTCCAGTGATGGGCTTTAGGCGGAGGCGGGTGATAGCGTTTGGCTCGCGCTCCAAAACCTTCCATTCCGTCACGGCGTTCTTGCCATGCTCAAAGCATACCATCTGGCGCGGTCGGTTATCCCAATCGCAACGCATGGGAAGGTCAATCACGCCGCTTTCCTCCTCCACATGTCCCCAAACGCGGGTGATGTAGTATTTATTCGTCGTGCGGGCTTCGAATTGTTTGCCGATATGCCCCTGCGCCGCTTTATTCCGTGCCATAAGGAACACGCCCGATGTCTCCATATCAAGGCGATGCACAACCAAAGCATCGGGATATTCCTTTTGCGCGCGCGTAGACATGCAATCAGAAAGATGCTCACCACGCCCCGGAACGCTCAATAATCCGCTCGGCTTGGACAGCACAAGCAGGTCCTCATCCACATATAACACCCGCAACGGATCATCCGGCGGATCGTAGATAAGATTGGGAACGGGGCGTTTAGCTTTCAAAAACCACCTTCACGCCGCGTTTTTTGAAATAGCTTTGCATCATTTTGCGCCCTGCGCGGTTATTTTGCGAGAGGCGCTCGGGTTTGAAGCTGGCTTCTTTCTCGCCTTGCGCACTCATTGCCGCCTTTAAATTGGCGATATGCAGGTCGATATCCTCGTTATCGCGCTCCAACGCGCCATAGACCGCTTCTTTTGCTTCATCAAGCGTAAGTGCACTCATCTCATTATTTCCTTTATTTCTTAGCTTGTTTCATTTATCAAAGCCTTTATGAGCAAGCAAGAGAAAGATATACCCGCACCAATAACCGGCGCGCATATCGCCCCAAAAGGGCATAATGCGGGATGTCCGTGTTGCGTGCCGGAAGAGGATGAGGACTAGATTCGTTGCAAAGCCGCGCTATCTATGTATAAATGACCCGCTAAATAAGACATAAGGAATAAAATCATGGGCGACACTGTAATCAATATTAAAACCGGATTGGCCGAAATGCTTAAGGGCGGCGTGATCATGGATGTTGTCACGGCCGAACAAGCCAAAGTTGCCGAAGATGCGGGCGCAGTTGCGGTGATGGCGCTCGAGCGTGTTCCTAGCGATATTCGTAAAGCCGGCGGCGTTGCGCGCATGTCCCCACCCGATATTATCGAAGAGGTAATGAAGGCCGTTTCCATTCCCGTGATGGCGAAATGCCGTATTGGTCACTTTGCCGAGGCGCAATTGCTGCAGGAAATGGGCGTTGATTTCGTGGATGAGAGCGAAGTGCTAACCCCCGCCGATGAAGAGTTCCATATCAATAAGCATGATTTCAAAGTGCCGTTCGTTTGCGGCGCGAAAAATCTGGGCGAGGCGCTTCGCCGGATTGGTGAAGGTGCGGCGTTGATGCGCACAAAAGGTGAGCCGGGCACAGGGAATATTGTCGAGGCCGTGCGCCATATGCGCCGGATTAATGATGAAATTCGCCGTGTTGTAAACTCCGATGATGCGGAGTTGATGACCATGGCGCGTGATTTCGGCGCACCGTTTGAGCTGCTTAAACTTGTGAAGGCCGAAGGGCGTTTGCCTGTTCCTAATTTCGCCGCCGGCGGTGTTGCGACACCGGCGGATGCGGCGCTGTGTATGCAATTGGGTGCGGAGACGGTATTTGTCGGCTCTGGTATCTTCAAATCCGATAACCCCGACCAATTCGCCAAAGCCATCGTTAAGGCCACTGCGCATTATGATGATCCTGCGATTGTGCTTGAGGCCAGTAAAGAGCTTGGCGGTGTTGCCATGCGTGGGACAGAAATTTCCGAGCTTGATGAGCCGATGTTGATGGCCAATCGGGGTTGGTAGCTCAAAATTATAATATTTGAACCACAACGATCACGACGAACACCACGTTTTTTAATACGTTTTTCGTTGTGCGCGTTGTGCGCGTAGTGGTTAAAAATGACACAAATCACAATTGGATGTTTAGCCCTCCAAGGCTGCGTAGATCGCCACGCCGCGCATGTTGAGGCGGCGGGGGCGGGGTTCGCGGCCGTGAAGACACCTGCGCAGTTTGAAGCCGTGGATGGCTTCATCTTGCCCGGGGGGGAGAGCACGACGATGCTTAAGCTCATTGAACGCTTTGATCTTTGGGATAGCCTCGCTGCGCAATTTGCCGCTAAACCCGTTTGGGGGATTTGCGCGGGCGCGATTTTGCTCGCCGAAAAAGCAATTTACCAAACAAAGACAGTGTCATCCTGCGGCTTGACCGCAGGATCTCATGGTGAGCAAACAGACCCTGCGATCATACCCCAAGGGCACCTAGAGTCGCAGGGTGACAGTAAGTGGGCAACCCAAAAATCATTCGGTATTCTCCCCTATACCGCCATCCGCAATGGCTATGGTCGGCAGATCGATAGCGAGATAATCACCATTAACGGCTATGACGTTTCTTATATACGCGCGCCGATCCTCAAAGATCCGGCGGATCATGTGCAAATCCATGCGCGCCGTAATGACCTTCCGGTTTGGGTTCGGAGCGGCAAGAACATGGCAACGACGTTCCACCCCGAGCTAACCCTCGATACGCCATCACCCATGCATACGGCATTTGTTGATATTGTGAAAAAGCATAAAGCAGCGTAGAACTAAAGTATGAAACTGCTGCAAAAAGCCCTGCTGAAACTACGGACATATTCGAGCAGTCATGACCCCGCGCCCGATCCCCTGCCCGAGGCAACGGCGGATTTCGAACCGGAAATTTCAAAGCAGGACGAGGAGCATCCTTGCGCGGCCTATACCAACCTTAAGACCCGATTTCGCGATATCGGGCGGATGAATGCGATTATCGAGGCGCTGGGGCGGGACTTCCTCACCGCGCTCCCCCAAGGGGCATATCAATCCCGCCTTGGGCAGATTGTGTTTATGCATCGCCGGATGCATGAGGATTTAACCGATGAGCGCGTGCAAGAATGGCTGGATGAGGCGCGCGCGCATGAACATGAAAAGCCGCAAGAATGGGATGAATGGGACGCCGCCAATCTGCGCGAGATGACGCAGATGTACCTGATGTTTGCGCATCTTGATCCGGATGTGATGGAGCGTAAGGCGCATTTATCCTACGAGGGGCGTAATCATCATCGTGCATTGAAGGCATCGGGTGATTGGGGGCAAGCGAAGCGTTTCCTCGCCGAGCAAATTGAGTTAAGCCGCAAAATCGCCGATGCACGGTGCGAGGCGCTGGGGCTGGAATCGCATTACGAAGCTTTGATGCTGGAATTTATACCGGGGATTAGCGTGCGGGAGGTCGAGGCGCTGTTTGATACGCATGCGGCGGCGCTTAATGATCTCTATCCGCAAATCGCAGAACGTCAGGCGCAAGAAGGCGATCCGCTCCCCATTGATGCGCATTATGAACCCGAGGCGCAAATGTGGCTCAACCGTTCGATTTTGGAGGTTTTGGGTTTTGATTTTCACCGTGGCGGCCTGTATGAAACGGGGCATAATCCGGTGGAAGGCGGCACGGTTGATGATACGCGGTTGGTCATCAGTAATGTCGATGAAGTCAACTTCCTGCATTCCTTAAAAAGCGCCCTGCATGAGGGTGGGCACGGGCTGTATATCCAAGGATTGCCGCGCCATACATGGCGATATCAACCCGTGGCAATGGATTTGGGCGCGGCGGTGCATGAATCCCAAGCCTTATTGATCGAGATGATTATCGGGCGGATGGTGGAATTTTTCGATTACCTTTCCCCGCGCCTTGAAGGGGTGTTCCAAGGGATGAATAATCCGGCCTTATCGGCGGCGAATTTACGGATGCGCAAAACGCGGATCAAGGCAGGAGTTGACCGGAAAAAGGCCGATGAGGTTACGTATTTTTACCACGTTAATTTACGGTTCAAACTGGAACGCGATTTGATCGAAGGAACCCTAAAAATCGATGATTTGCCCGAGGCATGGAAAGCGGGGATCAAAGATGCGCTGGGCGTTATGCCGGATAATTATCTGGATGGATGTTTGCAAGATGTGCATTGGTTTGTCGGGAAATTCGGCTATTTTCCGGCTTATGCGCTGGGGCATATGATGGCGGCGCAGCTTTTCCATGCGATGAAAAAGGATATTCCCGATTTGCATGCGCGGATTGCGGTTGGGGATTTTGATGCCTTGCGGCTTTGGCTGAATGAGAAAATCTATGCCAAGGGGCGATTGATGAGCATGCAAGACATGTTGATCGATGCGACAGGAAAAAAGCTTAAGGCGGAGTATCTGGCGAAGCATTTGAAACGGCGGTATTTATCGTAATATTGTCATCCCGAGCGTAGTCGAGGGATCTGATTGCCGCTTCGGATCCCTCGACTACGCTCGGGATGACAATTCCTGTGATTGACTACGCGTTTAAAACTGCTAAATATCACACATGACAAAATTTATCTCTACACGTGGTCACACGAAAAATGACGGTGCGAAAAGCTTTGAAGATGTTTTGCTGACGGGGCTCGCGCCCGATGGCGGCCTTTATATCCCCGAGGAATTTCCGCATTTTAGCGCGGAAGAACTGCGGGCGTTGGCCGGAAAGCCTTATATCGAGGCGGCGAGCGCGGTGATGTGGCCGTTCGTGGAAGGATCGATGACCCGCGCGGATTTCGATGCAATTGTGGCGCAAACCTATGCGCGTGATATTTTCGATCATCAATCCGTAACACCGCTTACGCAGCTGAATTCCAAGCTGTGGTTGATGGAGCTTCACCGTGGGCCGACGATTGCGTTTAAGGATGTGGCGTTGCAGCTTTTGGGTCGTCTTTTTGACCATGTATTGAGCAAGCGCGGCGAGCGCGTGACGATTGTCGGCGCGACATCGGGCGATACGGGATCGGCGGCGATTGAGGGGTGTAAGGCGTGCGAATTTGTCGATGTATTTATCCTCCACCCAAAGGGCCGCGTGAGCGATGTGCAGCGCAAGCAGATGACCACTATTGATGCTGGCAATGTCTATAACATTGCGGTGGAAGGGACATTTGATGATTGCCAAAATGCGGTCAAAGATATGTTTAACGATCCGGCTTTCCGTGATGAGGTGAATCTCTCCGCGATTAACTCCATCAATTGGGCGCGGATTATGGCGCAGATTGTGTATTATTTCACGACTGCGCTCGCCCTCGGCGCGCCGGAGAAGAAGGTTTCTTTCAGCGTCCCAACGGGGAATTTCGGAAATGTATTTGCCGCCCATTGCGCACGAAAAATGGGCTTACCGATTGATAAGCTCATCATCTCCACCAACAAAAATGACATCCTCACGCGGTTCTTTGAAACCGGAGAGATGAAGATGGACGGCGTTGATGCGACGCTTTCACCTTCCATGGATATCCAGATTTCGAGTAATTTTGAACGCTATTTGTTCGAGCTATTCGGGCGCGATGATGCGAAATTGCGCGAGGCGATGGAAACGTTTAAGGCCACGGGCAGCTATAAAATCGATGGTGATTTGTTAGCGCGCGCGCAAGATGATTTCCTCGCCCATCGTTGTGATGATGAAGGGACGCTTGGCGTTATCCGTGATTGTTATGCCGATACCGGAGAGATTATCGACCCGCACACCGCCGTTGGCCTTTCGGCTGCGCTGGCCTTTGCGGATGAGGTGGAAACGCCGATCGTAACGCTCGCCTGCGCCCATGCCGCGAAATTCCCCGATGCGGTGGAAAAGGCCATTGGCGTGCGTCCGCCACTGCCCGCGAAAATGGCGGATTTGTTCGAGCGTAAAGAGATCGTGACCGAGCAACCAAACGATCTGCCCACGCTACAACAATTTGTCCGTGAGAATGCAGCGGTGAGTAAAGGTTAAGAAGATACCTTCTCTTCCTCAAGCTCTAACCAACGACTTTCATAGCGCTCCAGCTTTGCTTTCGTTTCCTCAAGCTGTTTTGTAACGGCGAAAAATCCATCCGCATCGCGGGCGTAGAATTCCGAATCGCCGAGCTGCTCGTTAAAGGCCACGATCTGCGCCTCACATTTCTCGATTTTCGCGGGGAGGAGCTTTAGCTCGCGCTCTAATTTATAACTTAAACGCTTGCGCTGCGGCTTTGGCGCTTCGATTTGGGGGGCTTCTT
>JBOEFZ010000028.1:0-22873 GCA_050633165.1 Alphaproteobacteria bacterium
GCATGCATGCCCAAAACATGCCCCAAAATATGCTTGATCGATGTTTTACCGTACGAACCGGTAATGCCAATGGTCACCGGCTTATACTGCATAACCTTGTCATGCGCCTCGCGCCAATAACCAACCTGAATAATATCCTCGAACGGCTTCAGGCAGATATTCACAAGAACCAGAAGATACGGCAGCAATTGAACATTAATGATCCATGGCCAAGGGTGGGTAAAGAAAAACTGAGGAATCGCAAGGAGGAGTGAAACAATGACCGCTGGAATAAAGATGCGTTTCGCCCGCGCCGTCGCAACCAGCTTCTTCTTCGAATTCTTGCGCGGGTCTTTCTCGCTATGCGCGGTCATAACGAACAATACAAATAGTATGAGATGCAAAAAGAAGTTCGGCAGCAAATCCCGGTGTCCGGAAATAAGGAGCGCAACCAACAACCCGCCAAGCAAAAGCAGTGCAAGGGTTAAGCGCTTATCATACGCCTTGTTGGTAAACATCCATTTGAGCAACCGCCCGTTATCGTAATCTTCCTGCTGCAAAACATGCATATAGGTCAACAAACGCTTCGCCGCAAATGTTGTATAGGCAATGAAAATCATTAAAAGGGAGAAAATTTCAATTGTCATATATTATGGCTTTTCAATAAATTCTTTAACGTGACGCAGAACCTGATGCCGACCAGCACCCAAAACAGTGTAGTGATCCTGCCCCTTTAAAACAACCAGTTTAGAGTTTTGCAGCGCCGCATGAAATTTCTCACCAATTTGCGGCGGGGTTTCGGTGTCATTCTCACCATAAATGAGCGTAACAGGGCAGGCGATTTTCGGCGCAATGCCGCGCAAATCCTCATTTACGGTTTTGACCAAAATGCTGCGCATCACCGGATCAGCATTTCTATAATCCGCCGAGCCGAATTTGGAGCGAAGCCAGTCTTCCGACAATCCAAGCGGGATAAGCTTTTTAAGTCCCTTGAAAACTGCAATCCGCCCCTTGAAATAAAGGCTTTTATGAAGCGGGAGTTGCCGTGGAATTCCCGCCCCCGCAATCAGGCATAACCCCTTAATAAGCGCCGGATGCTGCGCCGCCATCCGCAAGCCAACACGGCAGCCAAAAGAATGCCCGACCCAAAGTACGGGCGCATCGCCGCAAACTTCACGCAAAAAATCCGCCATCGCATCGGCATAATCCGCAGTGCCCCAAATGCTCTCCGGCGCGGCACTTTGCCCAAAGCCCGGAAAATCAATCGCCACATGCCGCGCTTTATCGGCAAAAGGCGCAATTAAGGCATCAAACGCCGCATGGCTCTGCCCCCATCCATGCGCCCACACGACAATCAGCGCATCTTTGCCACCGCTGACCTTATATTTTATGCCGTTAAAGTCCTGCAAAATATGAAACTCCTTTTGAACACTCTTATATTTCATGATTTAATCGAATGCGAGTGCGAGTTTCATAAAAAATGAAGATTAATCATGAACGATAATAGAAAAAAAGTAGCCGTTTTCTTCGGCGGAAGATCACCTGAACACGATGTGAGCGTTGTCACAGGCCTTCAGGTCTTGGGCGCAATTGACGAAAGCCTGTATGACGCATTTCCGGTCTATATTGATACGGATGGTGAATGGCGCGTGGGCGATGTGCTGCGGGATCGTAACAACTACATGCTCGATTTCGAGGGGCGCGAGGCCGCAAAACCCGTCACGCTTGACCCAAAAGGCAAACATGGCGGTTGCTTGATCCCGAAGAAAAAGCCACTTTTCGGCGCGGCAAGGCCCATCACATTCGACATCGCCATGCCATGCTTTCACGGCCTGTATGGTGAAGATGGCGGCGTTCAAGGGCTGTTTGATCTATGCGACATTCCTTATACAGGCATGCGCGCCATGGCCTCCTCCATATTGATGGACAAGGCAGTGACCAAGAAAATCCTCGCCTCTGCCGATATCCCCGTGCTCCCCTGCGCGGTCATTCATCGCCCTCGCGATGGCGGTTATCAGGTTGAGGAAAAAGAGATCAAAGCCGCGATGAAGGCGCAGGATATAAAATTCCCCTGCATTATCAAACCCTCCCATCTCGGCAGCTCCATCGGCGTTGCCAAGGTCACAACCGCGCGCGAGGTAAAGGCCGTTCTCCCAACCATCTTCCAATATGACGCCGCCGCGATTTTAGAGCCTTTTGTCGATAATCTGGTCGAGTATAATGTCGCGATCAGCCGCGCGTTTGGCGAGGTAAAAACCTCCGCCATCGAACGCCCGAAAACAAGTGATGAACTCCTTGATTTCAAACAAAAATACCTCTCCGGCCAAGATAATAAAATGGGCGGGAACAAGCTCGGCGGTACAAAATCCGCAGATGTGAGCATTAGCGAAGGCATGCTCTCCCTCACCCGTGAGCTAAACCCCAAAATCACAAAAAAGCTCGACAAAACAATCCGCGAATATGCGCAAAAAATGTTCGAAGCCGTAGACGGCACAGGCGCGCCGCGCATCGATTTCATCGGCAATGAAAAAACCGGCGAAATTTGGCTGAACGAGGTTAATCCCATCCCCGGCTCTTTCGGTTATTTCCTATGGGAGGCGGCGGAGGAGCAAGCCCTCTTCACCGATTTTCTCACCGCACTTTTAAACGAAGCAGAGGCCGAGAACATCAAACGCATCCTGCCCAAAGATCCCGTCCCCAAAGACGCGCGATTGCTAAAGAGGTAAAATGGCCAAAAGAAAAAGCAAGGCCGGAACACGTAAATCGACGCTGAACAAGACGTTGAATAATAGGCGTCGCAAGGGGATCGGCGCGGTCATTCTGCCGTGGTTTAAACGCTTTGGCCTGATCGTCGCAATCATCACATTTATCATCTGGCTCGGCGCTTGGTTTTTCCTGAGCGATGCGAATAACCGTCTCGCCGCGCATATTCATGAAATAACGCTGTCGCGTACGGCCGTCTTGGGCTTTCGCCTCGAAAACATCCTGCTCGAAGGGCGCAGCCATAGCGATCCTGACATCATCATGGCGCTGCTCAATATGGAGAAAGGCGACCCGCTATTCGCCTTTGATCCCGCCTCCGCCAAGGCGCAAATCGAAAAAATAACATGGGTGCAAAGCGCTAGGGTCGAGCGTCGCTGGCCGGATACGATTTATATTGAGCTAACCGAACGCACCCCGCTCGCGCTGTTCCAACATGAGGGGCGTCTGCATCTTCTGGATACCAAGGGCGAGGAAATCAATGCGGGCAACCTTAAACGATTTGAAAATCTAATCATCGTAAGCGGCAAGGATGCATCAAAGCAAGCGCCTGAACTCATGGCGCTGCTCCTCGCCGAAACCGACCTCTTCCCCCGCATTAAACGCGCCGAGCTTATTGGTGAGCGCCGTTGGGACATTATATTAAAAGATAGCACCACCCTCAAAATGCCCGAAGACGATCTCGGTCTCGCACTGCGCCGTCTCATGATCGCGCAAGAGGAAAACGGCATCCTCGACAAAGACCTAAAAGCCATAGACCTACGCAAACCCGACCGCCTAATTATCCGCACCAAACCCGGGCAGGTGCAGGAATATAAATCTGGCTACCTTTCCTCTTCCAAAAAGAGCGGAAATAATATTTAATCTGCTTGTCTTTTCATTCTCTCGAGTATCCATGAAACAAAAATCATCAAACCGCATCACCAAAGGCTCGCTGCTCGCTTCACTTGATATCGGCAGCGCCAAAATCACCTGCTTCATCGCCCGCGCCAGTGACGATAACGGTGCGCTGGAGATATTGGGCGTTGGCAATCACGCGGCTTCCGGCATTAAAAACGGCGCGATCACCGACCTCGCCCGCGCTGAAAACGCTATCCGTCAAACGGTGCACGCGGCGGAGAATATGGCGGCAGAGGTTATGAAGGGCTACCCCTTGCGTGAGGTTGTCGTGAATCTCTCCGGCGCACATGCGATGAGCCACGGCCACACCGCCGATGTGCAAATCGCCGGACACGAGATAACCGAAAACGACATCCGCCGCGCCCTCGCCAAGGCGCAAGATCAAGTGTTAAGCGAGGATTACGAGCTCACCCATACCATCCCCATCGGTTATCGCATTGATGGTAATAGCGGCATTAAACAACCGCGCGGCATGTTCGGGCAGCATATGAGCGTGGATATCCACATGATCACCGGCGATATCGGCGCGCTCAAAAACATGGCGACATGCATCGAGCGCTCCCATCTCGACATCACCGCCTTTTGTCATTCCGCCTATGCCGCCGGTCTTGCGGCATTGGTTGAGGATGAAATGGATCTCGGCTGCACCGTCATTGATATGGGCGCGGGGGTCACGTCCTTTGCCGTGTTCCAAGACGGGCACATGATCTATAGCGATTCCATCCCCCTCGGCGGTAATCACGTCACCAATGACATCGCGAAGGGCTTAACCACCTCATACAACGATGCCGAGCGCCTGAAATCCCTCTACGGCAGCGCGATCGCAGGCGGGCATGACGATAGCGAGCTTATCGATGTGCCTAAATTAGGCGAAGAAGACAGCCATGAGCATAACCACGTCCCGCGCTCGCTCCTCGTCGGCATCATGCAGCCCCGCATCGAAGAAACCCTCGAACTCGTTCGCGCAAAATTAAACGATAGCGGTCTCGGCACGGCCTTGGGCCGCCGCGTTGTCCTGACGGGCGGCGCATCCCAAGTGCCCGGCATGAAAGATCTGGCCGAGCATGTCCTTGATAAACAAGTCCGCCTCGGTCGCCCCATCCGCCTCTCCGGCCTCCCCGACGCCGTCGCCGGACCAGGTTTCGCAAGCGCCGCCGGAATGCTCACCTACATCACCGAACGCCCCTTTGAAATGCCCGCCGATATAATGCAGCATGTCGAAGCCGGAAGCCTATGGGATCGCACCAAAATGTGGCTGCGGGAGAATTGGTAAGCGGGATAATCCGAAAAACTTATCCACAGCATTCTGTGCATAACAATTGGCGGCTTCATGTAAAATCTGCACGGGCGCTAAAAACCGATTCAAATGAGTGGCTTAGCTTTCGTCGTTGAATCTGATTCTTAGAATCGCTTGCCGCAAAAAACACGCAAAACTGTGCAAAGCTTGTGAATACATTGCATTTTCCCCTTCTCACATCTGAAATTCTCTCATACGATTCAAATATAAATATTCGCGGGCATCCATTCACGGGGCTTGCAAAAACATCAAATTCGCAATCGCGGAAACAATTAAGGGGCAGTCATGATCGACATCAAAATGCAACCAACCGAAATCCAGAAACTCTCGCCAAAGATCTCCGTCATCGGTGTCGGCGGAGCAGGGGGCAATGCGGTCAATAACATGATGGCCTCCAACCTCGAAGGGTGCGATTTTGCCGTTGCAAACACGGATGCACAGGCCTTGGAAAACTCCCTTGCTGAAGATAGCATGAAGATACAGCTCGGCGTGAATGTCACGGGTGGTCTCGGCGCGGGATCAAAGCCGGAAATCGGCAAAGCTGCCGCCGAAGAATCCATCGAAGATCTTCTCGCTCATGTCGAAGGCGCGAATATGGTGTTCGTCACTGCCGGAATGGGCGGTGGAACAGGAACGGGCGCAGCCCCCGTCATCGCCAAGGCATGCCGCGATCGCGGTATCCTCACCGTCGGCGTTGTCACAAAACCCTTCCATTTCGAAGGTTCTCACCGTATGAAAGCCGCCGAAGCGGGGATCGAGGAAATGCAGGGCGTTGTCGATACGCTCATCGTTATCCCAAACCAAAACCTCTTCCGCGTCGCCAATGAAAACACAACCTTTGCCGATGCCTTCCAAATGGCGGATAGCGTTTTACAAGCGGGCGTAAAGGGCGTAACCGACCTCATCGTTCGCCCTGGCCTTGTAAATTTGGATTTCGCGGATATCCGCACCGGAATGCTTGAGATGGGCAAGGCCATGATGGGGACAGGCGAAGCCGAAGGCGAAAAGCGCGCCATCGAGGCCGCCGAATCCGCGATTAATAACCCGCTTCTTGATGATGTATCAATGAAGGGCGCGCATGGCGTTATTATCAACGTCACTGGCGGCTATGACATGACTCTCTTCGAAGCCGATGAGGCCTGTAACCGCATCCGCGACGAAGTTGATCCCGATGCAAATATCATCTTCGGTGCTACCTTCGATCAATCCCTCGAAGGGAAAATGCGCGTATCCATCGTTGCCACAGGCATCGAAAAAGAGGTGCAGACAAAACGTTTCGGCGGCTCCGGCAGCTTTAGAACAGACGGAACAACAGGCGGCGGCGGTGGCGGCGGTAAGCCAGTGTTAGAGCGTGCAACGCCCAACACATCCGAAACCGCAGGGATTCAGCAACCAAATTTCATGCCTGCGCAAAATATAGGTATCGGCGCTGCGGCTGCGCAAAGCGGTCATCCCGTGACGGCATCACCTGCGTTCGAGGCAAAGCCTGCTCCGGCAGCGGAAACAAATATCGACATGTTCGAGCAACAAGAATTCGCGCAAAATACCGGAGAAACAGGCGAAGCCATCCCGCAAAACACCGTGATGCGCGGCACACGCTACAAAAACGCCTTCATCCCGCCAAAGCCGGTGGATGGCGGACGCGTCGATCAGGGCGGTTATATCTCCAACTTCCATGGCGCGCATGTCCCCGAGGCAGCAACAACGCAACCTGCCGCGCCAGTGGCAAGCGCACCAACGGTGCAGGCAACCGCGCCCGCAACGCCCGCGCTCAACCTCAAACCGCCCAAACTCCCTAGCCAGCAAGAGAAAAAGCGTACGCCATCCTTGTTCGAGCGGATCACCGGAAGCGTCCAAGAAACCATCGAAAACCTAACGCACCGCGAGGAAGAAGAACCCCGTCAGCGCACTGCACCGACCGCGCCATCCGCGCCTGTTCCGCCAACACAAGCGGCAAGAACCGCGCCGCCAATGTCCCAAGGAAGCCTGAACATCGATTCTCCCTCAAAACCCGCCGAAGGCGAGAGCGAGCTGGATATTCCCGCTTTCTTGCGCCGTCAGGCTAACTAGGGTCAAGCCTCATTCCGCGACCAAATCGCGGGATTGATAGGGGGTTGGTATATGTAACAAACCGTTACATTTAGTTATTTGAGCAAACGCAGCATAATCCGTATATTCTAATATATGAGCATGCAGCACACCTTAAAATCAGACATCAAAATCAACGGCATCGGCCTTCATAGCGGTAAGGACATCACCCTCACCATCCGCCCCGCCAAACCCGATAGCGGGATAACATTCATCCGCACCGATGTCATGGACAGGGATGCGCTCATCCCCGCTTTGTGGGATCACGTGAGCAACACCCAACTTTGCACCGTCATCTCCAACGAAGACGGCGTGAGCGTTGGCACAATCGAGCATGTCATGTCCGCCCTACGTGGCTGCGGCATTGATAACGCTATTTTAGAGCTAAACGGCGCCGAAGTCCCCATCATGGACGGCAGCGCAATGCCATTTGTAGAAGCCATCGATTCGGTTGGAACATGCGCGCAAGACGCGCCGCGCAAAGTGATTAAAGTTCTCAAGGAAGTCTCCGTCGAGCATGACGGCAAGCGCGTAACCCTTAAACCCTCGGACATCGAAACCTTCACGGGCGAGATCGAATTTAGCCACCCCGACATCGGCAATCAAAAATTCGAAACGCAACTCCTCAACGGTAATTTCCGCCATGACATCGCCGAGGCTCGCACATTCGGCTTCTTGCATGAGGTTGAATATATGCGCAAAAACGGCCTCGCCCTCGGCGGATCACCGGATAACGCCATCGTTTTGGACACGAACAAAATCCTCAACGAAGAAGGCTTACGATTCGAAGACGAATTTATCCGCCACAAATTGCTGGACGCCATCGGCGATCTCTACCTTGCCGGCTTCCCGATTATCGGTGCCTATGACGGTGTAAAGGCCGGACACGCCATCAACAACGAAATCCTCCACGCCCTCTTCGCGGATAAAAGCGCGTATGAGATTGTCGCGCTGGACGCCGCGCCGGAAATAACCGCGCAAGACGCAAGCGTTTACGCTTAAAAATTCCACCACGAAGACACAAAGTCCACAAAGATACACAAAGAATAAAAACTTTGTGAAACTTGGTGGACTTTGTGTCTTCGTGGTTAAATAATAATACAAAGAAATTCAGGAGTAAAAATGCGCTATTTCTTAACGATTATATGTTTGATGATGATGCCGACACTAACGGCCTGTTCCTCCAATGATAAGGAACGCAAAGTCATCACCGAAGATAATGTCGATAGGCTCTATAACGACGCGGGACGTGCGCTGGACGAAGAAAACTACATCACCGCCAGCCGCCTTTTCGAAGAGGTAGAGCGCCAACACCCCTATTCAAAATGGGCCACCAAGGCACAACTCATGGCGGGCTATTCTTATTACGAGGCGCAACGCTACGATGATGCGATCCTCGCGCTCGATCGCTTTATCGACCTTCACCCCGGGCATAAAGACGTGGCTTACGCCTACTACCTCCGCGCACTATGCTTTTACGAGCAAATATCGGATGTCCGCCGTGATCAGGCCATGACGGGCTACGCGATGGAGGCTTTTGATGCCGTCATCAACCGCTTCCCCGACTCGCAATATGCGCGTGACGCAAAACTCAAAAAAGACCTCACCCGTGACCATTTGGCGGGTAAGGAAATGGAAATCGGGCGCTACTACCTCAACCGAAACCAAATTAATGCCGCGATTAACCGCTTTCAAACGGTGGTCAAAGATTACCAAACCACCACCCACACCGCCGAGGCACTGCATCGCTTAATCGAAGCCTACCTAACGCTCGGCCTCAAGGAAGAAGCCACAAAAATCGCCGCCGTGCTCGGGCATAACTACCCCGGCAATGAATGGTACGAACGCAGCTTCGCCCTCCTTGACGATGAGGCGCGCGCGCGAATCGTTGCGGAACGCGGCATTGTGGATCGCACCGTGGATTCAATTTTTAAACCGGATTAGGCTATGTTAACGACTTTGCGTATACAAAATGTCGTTTTAATAAAAGACCTCACCATTGAGTTCGATAGCGGCTTATGCGCATTAACGGGGGAAACAGGGGCGGGGAAATCGATCCTGCTCGATTCGCTTGGCCTTGCCATTGGCGCCCGCGCCGATAGTGGACTGGTCCGTCGCGGCGCAGAAAAATCAAGCGTCACCGCCGTATTCGAACTCCCCGCCACCCATCCCGCCAAAGCGATCCTTGAGGCGCAAGATCTCAGCTTCGACCCCACCCTCATGCTCCGCCGCACCCTCACCGCCGATGGCCGCAGCCGCGCCTATATTAATGACCAGCCCGTGAGCGCGGCCTTGCTCAAATCCATCGGCCAAAGCGTCCTTGAAATCCACGGGCAGTTTGATACGCAAATTCTGCTCGATCCCAAAACCCATCGCGGCCTTTTGGATGATTACGCGGGCGCGGATATGGCAAGCACCAAAACGGCATGGCAAGACTACAGCCAAGCCAAGCTAACCCTAACAGGCCTTCAAACCGCCGCAAAAGCCAGCGTCGAGCATGAGGAATATTTACGCACCGCTCTCGAAGATTTAGACGCGCTCGAACCCAACGCGGGCGAGGAAGAAACATTGGCGAACCTGCGCGAATCCCTTATGCATCGCGAGCAAATCCTCGAAGGGTTAAGCGCCGCTTACCACGCCCTCAACGCCGAAGACGACCCCTTAAGCAACGCAGCCGGAACAATCGACCGTATCGCGGATAAAATCGGCGAAGCAGGCCGTGAAAAATTTGGAGGCATCGCCGCCGCCCTCGACCGCGCCACCAATGAAGTCCAAGAAGCGTTGAGCGAAATCCAATCCCTCTCAAGCGATCTGGAGCATAGCGAGCATGATCTACAATCCATCGATGACCGCCTCTTCGCCCTGCGCGCCCAAGCGCGAAAGCATGAATGCAGCGTCGATACCCTCGCCGATAAGCGCGAAGCATTAGCGGCTGAGCTGAACGCCATTGAACACGCGGATGAGCGGATAGATGAGCAATTCAAAATCGTCGAGGCCGCCAAGCTCGCGTATGAAAAAGAGGCGCTCGCCCTACGAGCTTTACGGGAAAAGGCCGCCACAAAACTCGACGCCCTCATCGCCGCCGAACTCCCGCCCCTCAAAATGGAGCGCGCGGCATTCCTCACGCGCCTCGAATCGTTGGAGGAAGGGGAATGGAGCGCAAACGGCATGGATCGCATACGCTTCCTCGTCGCGACAAATCCGGGTGCGGAGCCTGGCGCGCTCAACAAAATCGCATCGGGAGGCGAGATGTCGCGCTTCATGCTCGCGCTGAAGGTTGTGACGGCGGAAACGGGCGCTGCCGGCTCGCTCATCTTCGATGAGGTCGATGCGGGAATCGGCGGCGGCACGGCGGATGCGGTGGGCGAACGCCTCGCGCGTCTTGCCGGATCAAACAAGCAAATCCTCGTCGTCACCCACTCCCCCCAAGTCGCCGCCCGCGCCGCGCATCACTGGATTGTGGAAAAAAGCGGCGATGCGGATGCGGTAACAACCACCGTCATCCCGCTCGGGTCCCGCGAATCCCGCCGCAACGAAATCGCCCGCATGCTGGCGGGGGCAACGATAACCCCTGAGGCGCAAGCAGCAGCGGATAAATTGTTGGAAGTGGCTTAAAAAAGATTGTTAACACGAAGATATGAAGATGCACGAAGCGCACATATCTTGCCGTAAGAACATAAATAAAGAAAACTTCGTGATCTTCTTTAAATCTTCCTTGGCTTCGTGTTAAAAATTCACATGAGCTTACTTGATTTAGAAAAAGAAGACGCGCGGGCAAAACATGCTGAGATTGCCAAGAAAATCAGCACTGCTGATCGCGAATATTACCAAGACGATGCCCCGAGCCTAAGCGATGCGGATTACGACGTCTTGCGCGCTGAACTCTTGGCAATCGAAGCAAAACACCCTGAACTCGCCACCGCGCAAAGCCCCTCCCGAACCGTCGGCGCGACGCCCGCCAAGGGGTTTAAAAAGGTGCAGCACGCCGTTCCGATGCTCTCGCTCTCCAATGTATTTAGCGAAGAGGATGTGAGTGATTTCCTCGACCGCGTGCGAAAATTCCTCGGCCTCCCCGAAACCGAGCCCCTCGAAATCGTCGCCGAGCCAAAAATCGATGGCCTGTCCTGCTCGCTACGCTACGAAAACCGAAAACTGATCCAAGCCGCCACCAGAGGCGATGGGCATGAGGGCGAAGACATCACTGCCAACATCATGACCATTGATGAAATCCCTAAAGTTCTGCCCGATGATGCGCCGGATATATTGGAGGTGCGCGGCGAGATTTACATGTCCCGCGCCGATTTTGCGGCCCTCAATGCCGCGCAGGATGAGGCAGGAAAGCCCCCCTTCGCCAATCCGAGAAACGCCGCAGCGGGCAGCGTCCGCCAACTCGATGTCACTGTCACAAAATCCCGCCCGATCCGTTTCTTCGGCTACGCGCTGGGCGAGGTGAGTGCCCCGGTTGCAGATACACAAGGGAGCATCCGCGAACAGCTCAGCGCATGGGGCTTCCCAATTCCTGTCATTGGAAACGCAATCGGAATGACATTGTCCGGCGTTGAGGACATCATCACCCACTACACCCATATCCTGCAATCGCGCGCCAACCTTGATTACGAAATCGACGGGGTAGTGTATAAAATCAATCGCCTCGATTACCAATCCCGCCTCGGCTTTATCTCCCGCTCCCCGCGCTGGGCCACGGCGCATAAATTCCCCGCCGAGCAAGCCGTCACCATCCTGCGCGATATCGATATCCAAGTCGGGCGCACCGGTGCGCTCACCCCCGTCGCGCGGTTAGAGCCGATTAGCGTCGGCGGCGTTGTTGTCTCTAACGCGACCTTACATAACGCCGATGAAATCACCCGAAAAGATGCCCGCATCGGCGATACGGTGGTGGTGCAACGCGCGGGCGACGTCATCCCGCAAATTGTTGAGGTCCTCACCGAAAAACGCAGCGGGGATGTGCCGGAATACGAATTCCCCACCCATTGCCCCGCCTGCGGTTCGCTGGCCATTCGTGAGGATGAAGACGTTGTGACGCGCTGCACCGGTGGTCTAATTTGCCCCGCCCAAGCGGTCGAGCGCCTCAAACATTTCGTCTCCCGCCTTGCCTTCGACATTGATGGCCTCGGCGCAAAAATTATTGAACAATTCTACGAGGATGGCCTTATCCGCGCCCCCCAAGACATATTCACGCTGGAGGAGGGCAATAAAAACACCCTAACCCCCATCCGCGCCCGCGAAGGCTGGGGCGATTTATCGGAGAAAAACCTCTTCGCCTCCATCAATACCCGCCGCAAACTCACCTTCAATCGCTTCATCTATGCCTTAGGAATCCGCCAAATCGGCGAGGCCACGGCAAAACGCTTAGCCGCACATTATGGCGATATTGAAACACTCAAAACCGCAATGCAAAACGCACATAACCACGAAAACGAAGCCTACCAAGACCTCATCAATATCGAAGATATCGGCCCCGGCGCAGCCGATGAGCTGATCGGCTTTTTCGCCGAAGAACATAATCTGGAGATTTTAGACGCGCTAATCCCGCATCTCGACATCACGCCCTATGAACAACCTATCGCAAGCGACAGTCCCATCGCCGGAAAAACCCTCGTCTTCACCGGAACATTGACAAAAACCACCCGCGCGGAAGGTAAGGCAAAGGCCGAAAGTCTAGGCGCAAAGGTCGCCGGATCGGTGTCAAAGAAAACCGACTACCTCATCGCCGGAAGCGACGCAGGATCAAAGCTTAAAAAAGCAAAGGATTTGGGGGTCGAGATATTGGATGAGGATGCGTGGCTATCGCTTATCGGTTAAAACCTAGCGATTAGCCTTAAGCGCATCAAGCTTTGCCATCGCTTCCTCAACCTCGGGCGGATAATCACGACGCTCAACAAACTCACCGCCACCGGAATTGCGCGTCAAGGCCAGTTCAAGAGCATGCGTCAAAGCTTCGGCAATCGGCACATCTTCTTGGGACAGCGAAAGTTGCAACGCGGATAAAATACGATCACTTAAACGGATGTGGTTATTTTCAAATTCGCTCATAGCTGGCTCCTTAAATTACTCCTTCAATGTGCCTGCTTAGCCCGTTTTTTGCAACCCTCAATCCGTGCAAAGAATGCATCCGTAAATTGTGAGCGATAGGGATCGCTCTCCATCAAAAGCTCATGCCGCGCGCCATCAATCTCGATCAATTCCGCATGCGGCATGCGCGGAACTGCCGTTCGGATGGCATCATTGCTTACAATAAAATCCTTAGTCCCGAGCGCAAACAGACACGGCGCTTTAATTTCATGCACATGATCTTGCACGGTAAAGCAGCTCCGCAAGGCATGATAAACCCACCCAAATGTCACATCCCCGATATCAAGCGCTGGCTGCGCATCCATCCATGACAGCATCACCGGAAAACGCAACGGGTCGGATGTAAGCGGGTTGGGCGTAAAAACTTTGTTCTGAAGACGGGAGTTTTTGCCGTGAAGGCTAGTGAAAACCTTTCCAAGAAGAACATTCAACCCCCGCGACAGGCCTAACGAAAAGCATCGCGGCATAAATTGCACGGCATGAATACCCACCATCGGCGCACTGAACGATGCATTCGTGAATACACTGGGATGCAGGGTCAAATACCGCAACCCGATATTCCCCCCCATCGAATGGGCGAGCATATGTAAGGGAAGTCCCTCCCTTAAATCGTCATCCCGCGGCTCGACCGCGGGATCTCTTGCCAGTATGTGGCTAATCATTTCATGTAAATCCGCAACATCCTCGGCAAAATCCGCGCTATGCCGTTTCAGGCGATCCCGCAAATACCGCCCCGAAGCCCCTTGCCCATACCAATCAATAACGTAAAAGCCATAGCCCCGCGCAAGGCATTCCCGCGCTATCTCAAAATATTTCTCCCCAAATTCCGATAGACCGGGCAGGGCAACCACAATCCCCTTCGCCCCCTCCGGCACACAAAACCCAAACCGAACCTCACGCCCAGCACGCGTAAACCGCCCCCATTGCCAGCTCTCCGGCTCGGTGAATCGCTTCTCTAGATTGTGTGAATCTCTGCGCACTCTGCGTCTCTGCGGTTAATTACTACTCCATCGCCTTGATAATATTCTCCGTCATCTTCTTCGCATCATCGAGGAGCATCATCGTGTTATCCTCAAAGAAGAGCGGGTTATCAATACCGGCATAGCCAGAACCCATAGAGCGCTTCACGAACAAGACAGTCCCCGCCTTCTCGACGTCCAAAACAGGCATGCCGTAAATCGGTGACGCCGGATCATTCTTCGCCGAAGGATTAGTGATATCATTCGCCCCAATCACATAAGCCACGTCGCTCTGCGCAAATTCACGGTTGATATCTTCCATCTCGAACACCTCGTCATACGGCACGTTGGCTTCGGCGAGCAAGACATTCATATGCCCCGGCATCCGCCCCGCAACGGGATGAATGGCATAAGTCACCTCAACCCCTTCTTTTTTCAGGATATCCGCCATCTCCCGCACCGCGTGCTGCGCCTGCGCCACCGCCATGCCGTAACCGGGCACGATGATAACCTTGGACGCGTTCTTCATGATATAGGCCGCATCCTCCGCCGCGCCGATCTTGGCTTGGCGATCCGGATCATGCTCGCTCGCCCCTGCTGCCGCGCCGGTGTCACCACCAAACCCGCCAAGCAGAACGCTAATAAACGAACGGTTCATCCCCTTACACATAATGTAAGAGAGGATAGCCCCCGACGCGCCAACAAGCGCTCCTGTCACGATGAGCAAATTATTATGCAGCGTAAAGCCAATCCCCGCCGCCGCCCAACCGGAATAAGAATTGAGCATCGAAACAATCACCGGCATATCCGCCCCGCCAATCGGAATAATCATGAGCACGCCAAGCGCCAGCGCCAACAATACAATCAACCAGAAAAAGAACGCGCTCTGCGTCACGCAAAGCAGGATAATGAGGAGAAGGAGTAAACCGCCAAGCGCACCGTTCAAGGCATGTTGCCCGCCAAATTGAACCGGCTTGCCGCTAATCGTGCCTTGTAATTTACCCCATGCGATAATTGACCCCGTAAAGGTCACCGCCCCAATCGCAAGACCGATAGAAAGCTCGACCAAACTCGCAAATTTAATATGATCTGCATCACCAATGCCAAAGGACTCGGGGCTATAAAACGCAGAGACAGCAACAAACACCGCCGCCAAACCAACAAGCGAGTGAAACGCCGCCATAAGTTGGGGCAGGGCAGTCATATCGATGGAGCGCGCAATATACGTCCCGATCCCGCCGCCGATTCCAATGGCAATCAAAACCCAAAAGAAACTTCCGACTGACGGCAATAACAGCGTCGTAGCAATGGCCAATGCCATCCCCCCAACACCAAAATTAACGCCCTGACGCGCCGTTTCGGGATGTGACAATCCGCGCAACGCCAAAATAAACAGCACCGAAGCAACCAAATAAGCAAAAGCAGCAAATGTTTCCATGGCCTACGCCCCCTTCTTTTTAAACATGCTCAGCATGCGTTTGGTGATAATAAACCCACCGAAAATATTGACAGAGGCAAGCACAACGCCCAAAAACCCAAACAGCGAAAATCCGCCATCCGTGGGCCACACCGCCACAATCGCCCCAACAATAATCACCGAGGATATAGCATTCGTAATCCCCATTAATGGCGAGTGAAGCGCGGGCGTAACGCGCCACACAACGTGATAACCCACAAAACACGCCAATATAAAAACGGTTAATCCGGTGATGAAATAAGGCTGGCTCGCCGCCGGTTCAATCACCTCTGCCGGAATGGTTGCCGCCTTTTCGGTGGCTTCTTGTAAGAGCATTCTAAGCTCTTCAACGCTTTGCTGCACAGTTCTGTTCTCGGACATATTTTACTTCCCCGTCTTCTTTGTTATGGCCTTTTTAGAAGGCGTTTTCTTCGCAGTGGCTTTCTTCGTTGTCGCCTTTTTCGGCGCAGCCTTTGTTGTTGTCTTCTTTGCAGAGGTCTTCTTCGCCGGCGCTGCTTGTTTCGCTGCTGGCTTCTCCGCCTTTACCGCATCCTTGAAATTCGGATGCACAATCTCACCGCCCTTGGTCAGGACAATCCCTTGCAAAATTTCATCTTCCATATCCAAAACGACACTTTTGCTATCCTGATCAATGATAAGGGTCAGCAAGGTCAATAAATTTTTTGCATAAAGCGCCGAAGCATTTGCCGCCAAGCGCCCCGCAACATTCAAATGCCCGACGATGGAAACGCCATGCTTAACAACAACTTTGCCCGCCTCAGACAACGCGCAATTCCCGCCATTCTCGACCGCCAAATCCACAATAACGGAACCCGGCGCCATGGATTTCACCATTTTTTCAGTAATCAAAACCGGCGCAGGCCGCCCAGGGATGAGCGCCGTCGTAATCACGATATCTTGCTTGGCAATCGTTTCCTCGACCAAAGCTTGCTGAAGCTTTTGATACTCTTTGGACATTTGCTTGGCATAGCCGCCCGCCGTCTCCGCCTCTTTAAACTCTTCATTCTCCACCGCGACAAAGCTCGCGCCCAACGACTCAACCTGCTCCTTCGCCGCCGGACGTACATCGGTCGCATTCACAACACCGCCCAAACGCTTCGCCGTTGCAATCGCCTGCAACCCCGCAACGCCCGCGCCCATGACAAAGACCTTAGCCGGCGGCACAGTCCCCGCCGCCGTCATCATCATCGGCATCGCCCGCCCGAAATGCTCGGTCGCGTCAAGCACGGCTTTATATCCGGCAAGGTTGGATTGCGAAGAAAGCACATCCATGCTCTGCGCCCGCGTAATCCGTGGCACAAGTTCCATCGCTAGCGCATTAATCTTCGCGCTCGCAAGTCTTTTCAAAAGCGCCTCATTATTATAAGGCGATAAAATCCCCGCCAGCACCGCCGTCTTCGGGATCATTTTAATCTCATCCGCACTTGGCGCGCCAACCTTCAAAACAATCGCCGCCCCCTTATAGGTATCCGCCGCCGATTTCTCGATCTTCGCTCCCGCATCCTTAAACGCATCATCGGTGAAATTCGCACCCGCGCCCGCGCCGCTCTCTATATGTACGCTCGCCCCGAGCGCGATGAGTTTTTTCACCGTCTCCGGCGAGGCGGCAACACGCGTTTCATTGTTTGAAATTTCCTTAGGGACGGCAATTTTTAGAACCACGGGGCTTCTTCCTTGCAAATATAAATTGTGACGAGTATTTAAGATGCATCATGCGGATGGCTTTGTGAAGGCTTTGCCGCGAATAATCCTTATAAAATAATATTTGACAAAGCCGTCCCTCCACCGCTATTGTCCGCCCAAGATTTAAAAGAATAATAGGAATTGATCCGATGAAAGTTACAAATTCACTCAAAACCCTCAAAACCCGCGACCGTAACAATCGCGTTATCCGTCGTCGTGGTCGCGTATACGTGATTAACAAGAAAAACCCGCGCATGAAGGCGCGCCAAGGGTAATTAAAAATAACCTTGTTGAAAATATATGAATGCACCACATTATGTTGGTGCATTTGTTTTTTGTACCTGCTACTCCTACACAATGTTTTCAAGACTCTTCGGATTTATGTCCGCCGATATGGCGATTGATTTAGGTACAGCCAACACGCTCGTCTATGTGCGTGATCAAGGGATCGTATTGAATGAGCCATCCGTTGTGGCAATCTCCAACGTTCACGGCAAAAAACAAGTTCTTGCCGTAGGGAATGAGGCCAAGCAGATGTTAGGCCGCACCCCGGGCAGCATCGTCGCCACCCGCCCGCTTCGCGATGGTGTAATCGCCGATTTCGAGGTTACCGAAGCGATGATCAAGCATTTCATCCGCAAGGTGCATAACCGCCGCTCCTTCGTCTCCCCCAAAATGGTGATTTGCGTACCCAGTGGATCAACGGCCGTCGAGCGCCGCGCGATTCAAGATTCCGCCGAACATGCCGGCGCATCCGAGGTTTACCTCATCGAAGAACCCATGGCTGCAGCAATCGGCGCGGGCCTTCCCGTGACCGAGCCTTCCGGCTCTATGGTCGTGGATATTGGTGGCGGTACGACGGAGGTCGCTGTGATTTCTCTCGCCGGAATTGTCTATGCACGCTCCGTCCGCGTTGGCGGTGATAAAATGGATGAGGCCATCATCGCCTATATCCGCCGCGTGCATAACCTCCTGATCGGCGAATCAAGCGCCGAGCGGATTAAAAAAGAAATCGGCTCCGCCTGTCCGCCTGCTGATGGCGAAGGCCGCACGATGGAAATTCGCGGGCGCGATTTGATGAACGGCGTGCCAAAAGAAATCGTAGTAACAGAACGCCAAGTCGCCGAAGCCCTTGCCGAACCTGTCGGGCAAATCATCGAAGGCGTAAAAACCGCGCTAGAACATACCGAGCCTGAGCTCGCCGCCGATATTGTGGATAAGGGAATCGTTATGACAGGCGGTGGCTCGCTCCTCACCAATCTCGATTTCGTCCTGCGCCACGCCACCGGCCTCGCCGTCACAATCGCTGACGACCCGCTATCTTGCGTCGCCATCGGAACAGGCCATGCCCTCGAAGAACGCAAAGCCTTGCGTAATGTCCTTGTGGGCATGTATTAAGTGCTGCAATTAAACATTTGAATCGCTTGTGATTTTACCATACCATTTTAAGGGTAGATGATTAAAAAGAGCAGCATGATTTGAAACGCCGTTCCTCCATTTCGAAAACCATATCCATTCCGGCGCTCGGGGCGCATTCCGGTGGGCTGTTCATCGGTGTTGCGCTCCTCATTCTCCTCTTCTCTATCGCGCTCCCCGGACAAGTTAGCGGCATTCGCATGAAAGCCACCGACATCTTCGCCCCCGCCTTGTCCGCGATTGTAACGCCCGTCACAAACCTCGCCGATATCGTCCGTAATGTCTCGGGAATTGCCGAGCTACAGGCCGAAAATGCAAAATTACAGGCCGAGAATATCCGCCTCAAAGAATGGTATCAAACCGCCCTTTTGCTACAGGCGGAAAATGCCTCGCTCAAGGATTTGCTCAACGTCAAAATCGACCCGCAATATTCCACCATCACCGCCCGCGTGCTCTCGGATAAAGGCAGCGCCTTCGCGCAAAGCCTCCTCGTCGCCGCCGGAGAAAGTGATGGCGTGAAAAAAGGGCAGGCAGTCATGGCGGCGCAAGGCCTCATCGGTCGCGTCATTGAAACGGGCGAGCATAGCGCGCGCATCTTGCTCATGAGTGACCTGAACTCCCGCGTGCCGGTCCTTATCGAGGATACCCGCCAACACGCCATCCTCGCCGGAATAGGGGGGCAAGAGATGCACCTTACCCGTCTCCCCGAAGATACCGCGCTGAATGTTAATACCCGCGTCACAACTTCCGGTCATGGCGGCGTTTACCCGCCCGGCCTTCCCGTGGGGCGCATTACGGATGTGGGGGGCGGAATCCAGCCCTTCGTTAATTTTGGTGCCATTACGCATGTCCGTATCTTGAATCATAAGCAAGGGCATTTGATTATGCCTTAGGGGTGTTCTGCGCCGTCATTCGGCCGGAATGCCATGGTTTTTTCAAAGCTAGGGCGCTACGATAAATCATGATTCCTTTTTCCAGTCTTAGCGAAAAAACAGATTTTATCCTGCGCGCGGGCGGGGTGTATGGTTCGTTGGTGCTGTTCTTTTTCCTGAATATAGTGTCCTTACCTCTCCCCATCATCGGCAGCGCGCATCTCCCTCTCATCCTGATGGCATTTTATTATTGGGCCATTTACCGCCCGACATTAACGCCGCCTGCATTAGTCTTCGGGCTGGGCTTGCTGCTCGATCTCCTCACGCCAAGCGTCATGGGGGTGAATGCTCTCCTCTTTACACTCATATATGTGACAATAACAAATCAGCGTAACTTCCTGATCGGGCAGCCTTTTCTTGTAATTTGGTTCGGGTTTTGTGCGGTGAGCGCGGTCTATATTTTCGCAAGCTGGCTCATCGGCGCGCTTGCGAATTTCCAATGGATATCACCGTTGATCTTAATCCCCGACCTTATGCTTGCCTCTCTCGCCTTCCCGCTCATCGCTTATATCCTGCATCTAAGCCGCAAAATCCTCCCCGATCCAAAAATGCCATTGACCCGCCAAAGCAAACAACGCAAATTTTATTAGCTCACTATATGAAACGGAACGCAGACAACGCTAAACTTTTTTCCCGCCGTGCCTTTGTCATTGGCGGGCTTCAGGCCTCTATACTCGCCGTCTTGGGCGGACGGCTTGCCTATCTGCAAGTTTCCCAAGGTGCGAAATATAAAACCCTCGCCGATAAAAACCGCATTAATATCAAGATGCTCGCGCCAAGTCGCGGCGAAATTGTCGATCGTTTCGGCGTTCCGCTCGCGCTGAATACACAAAGCTTCCGCGTGCTTATCACGCCCGAGCAAACCCCCGATATCCGCCGCTCGCTTTACGCCCTGCGGGAGGTTGTGGAGCTATCGGATAAAGCCATCGAGCGCGTTATTGCGCAATCCAAAAAGATCGCCAAATTCTCCGCCATCGAAGTCAAAGACGGCTTAACATGGGAAGAGGTCGCACGGATTGAGGTCAACCTCCCCGACCTCCCCGGCCTGTCTATCAATACAGGTGAAATCCGCAGCTACCCTTATCAAAACGCGACGGCGCATATCATCGGCTATGTCAGTGCCGTAAGCGAAACCGAGATCAAGCAAGCCCCGATGCTCTCCCTCCCCGGATTTAAAACCGGAAAGACAGGGATTGAAAAACGCTACGATTCGGAATTGCGCGGCAAAGCCGGCGCGAGCGAGGTTGAGGTAAATGTCATCGGGCGCGAAGTTCGCGAGCTTAACCGTAAAAACAGTAATCATGGCAGGCGCATAGCCCTAAGTCTTGATGGAGAGCTTCAGCGCTTCACGCAAGAGCGCCTCGCTACTGAACGCAGCGCCTCGGCCGTTATCATGGACGCGCATACGGGCGCGATATATTCGCTTGCCTCCCACCCCGCGTTCGACCCCAATGATTTTACCACCGGCATGTCGGTCGCAACATGGGAGGAGCTCCTTGCTAATCCTGCGCATCCGCTGACGAATAAGGCCATCGCGGGGCAATACCCGCCCGCCTCGACCTTTAAAATGATCACCGCCATTGCGGGCATGCAAAGCGGGCGCATTACCCCGAACAAAACCGTTTATTGCTCCGGTCATTATGAATATGGGCGCGATCGTTTTCATTGCTGGAAATCTGCGGGGCATGGTTGGGTTGATCTTACAAACGCGCTGGCTTATTCGTGCGATGTCTATTTCTACGAACTCGCCACCGAAATCGGCATCGATAAAATCGCCGAAGTCGCGCGGCAGTTCGGGTTAGGGAGCAAGCTTGATTTCGACCTTCCCCAAGAACGCTCCGGCCTCATCCCCGACAAAGCATGGAAAATTGCCAATTTCGGCAATCGTTGGCAACCGGGGGAAAGCATTGTGGCAAGCATCGGGCAGGGCTATATGCAGGCCACGCCGCTACAACTCGCTGTTATGACCGCTCGCATGGTCAATGGCGGATATGCGGTTAAGCCGTGGATGAGCGGTTATGTCGGTGATACACCGGTGATGAGAGAGGATTGGCCGAAAATGAACCTAAACGCATCGCATCTAAGCCAAATCAAACGCGGCATGGATAAGGTCGTGAACCATGAAAAGGGCACGGCGCATGCCTCCCGCATCGAAGATCCGCGCTACGCCTTTGGCGGCAAAACCGGAACAGCGCAGGTCAAGCGGATCACCATGGCTGACCGTAAGGCAGGCGTGAAAAACGAAGACCTGAAATGGCGCAGCCGCCACCACGCGTTGTTTGTCGGCTATGCGCCGCTGAAAAATCCACGCTATGTGACATCGGTGGTGGTCGAGCACGGCATCGGCGGCTCCCGCACCGCCGCGCCCATCGCTCGCGATTTATTGCTAAAGGCGCAAGAGCGGGGCTTGTCCGGTACAAAAATAAAATTCGGGGAGGGGGTGTAAGATGAGAACTCAAATTCCGCTGTCATCCCGAGCGAAACGCAGTGCAGCCGAGGGATCTGATGCCTTAGCGGATTCCTCCATTCGCTCCCGCTCGCTCGGAATGACCGTAAGATTGGAGGGTGTGTAAGATGCCGCTTAGCGCTGTAACCCTTCAATCCGAACAAAGTTTTTTCCAACGCATCGCGGGGATAAGCTGGCCGCTTGTCCTGCTCATTATTGCCACGGCGAGTGTTGGTTTCGCCGCGCTTTATTCCGCTGCGGGCGGTGATCTTTCACCATGGGCATCACGGCAGATCATGCGCTTTGTGGTTGGCATGTGCGGTATGTTCATCATCGCCCTGATCGATATCCGCTGGTGGTATCGGTTGAGCTGGCCGCTTTATGGGCTGGGCATGGTCCTCCTCCTCGCGGTGGAAATTATGGGGCATGTCGGCATGGGCGCGCAGCGTTGGATTAATTTAGGGTTTATCCAGCTCCAACCCTCCGAAGTCATGAAGATTGCCGTTGTCATGGCGCTCGCGCGGTATTTCCATGCCGCCACGATTGATGATATGCGCAGCCTGAAATTCCTGCTTGTCCCTGCTGCTATCATCGCCGCGCCGGTCGCGCTTGTCCTGCTGCAGCCGGATTTGGGGACGTCATTGATGATCATTATGGCGGGCGCGTCCCTGTTCTTCATGGCGGGGGCCAGCATCTGGCTCTTCATCACGGCGGGAATTATTGTATTGGCGAGCATTCCCGTTGTTTGGCATTTTATGCACCCGTATCAAAAACAACGCGTGCTGACATTCCTTAATCCGGAAAGCGATCCGCTCGGCTCTGGCTATCACATCACCCAATCCA
>JBOEFZ010000029.1:0-5291 GCA_050633165.1 Alphaproteobacteria bacterium
GAGGTCACCGCGCGTAGGGCGCAGACATAATCGTAGGTGCGGCTGTCGCCCATAACACCAACGGTGCGGACGGGGAGGAGAACGGCGAAGGCTTGCCAGATGTCGTTATAAAGACCCGCCTTGCGAATCTCATCCAGATAAACCGTATCGGCCTTACGCAGGATTTCCAGCTTTTCGCCCGTAATTTCGCCCGGCATACGAATGGCAAGACCAGGGCCAGGGAAGGGATGACGACCGATAAAGTCCTCATCCATGCCAAGAGCGCGCCCGAGATCACGCACCTCATCCTTAAACAATTCGCGCAAAGGCTCGACAAGCTGTAGCTCCATATCATCCGGCAAACCGCCGACATTATGGTGGGATTTGATAGTGACGGATGGGCCGCCGGTAAAGCTCACGCTCTCGATCACATCGGGATAAAGCGTACCTTGGGCGAGGAAATCCGCCCCGCCAACGCGTTTTTTACAATCATCAAACACATCAATGAAGAGGCCGCCGATAATTTTGCGCTTTATCTCAGGATCGGAAACCCCCTCAAGGCCGCTTAAAAATCGCTCGCTCGCATCCTCGTGAATAAGGGGAATGTTATAATGATCGCGGAAGAGCTTCACCACCTGCTCGCTCTCGCCCGCCCGCATCAGGCCGGTATCAACATAGATACAGGTGAGCTGATCACCAATTGCTTCATGGAGAAGTACAGCCGTAACCGAGCTATCCACACCGCCGGAAAGACCGCAGATAACTTTGCCGCTTCCAACTTGCGCGCGGATTTTGGCGATGCTCTCATCGCGGAAATTTTGCATCGTCCAATCACCGGAACAGCCGCAAACCTTATGCGTGAAGTTTTTGAGCAAATCCGTGCCGTGCGGGGTGTGGACGACTTCGGGGTGGAATTGCACGGCGTAGAATTGTTTCTCTTCATTCGCGATAACGGCAAAGGGTGCGCCTTCCGATTTTGCGATAACTTTAAAGCCCGCGGGGAGGTCGGCAACATGATCACCATGGCTCATCCAGACCTCTTCATTCGCGCCCGCATCCCATACACCGCTGGTCAGGTTAGAATGCTCGAGCACGTCAACATGCGCGCGGCCAAATTCGCCCGCGCCCCCGTCTTTTCGTCCGGCTTCGACTTTCCCGCCAAGTTGCTGCACCATGGTTTGTTGCCCGTAACAGATACCGAAAAGCGGCAGGCCGAGGTCAAAAATCCCCTCCGGCGCGGCAGGCGCATCATCATCCAAAACCGAGCAAGGCCCGCCGGAAAGGATAATCCCCTTTGGGTTATAGGCCTTGATGCGCTCCATATCGCTCGCATTAAACGGCCAAACCTCGCAATAAACCCCGCTTTCACGAACGCGCCGCGCGATGAGCTGCGTCACTTGCGAGCCAAAATCAATGATCAGGACATGCTCGTGGTTAAGGTTAGTTTGCGGGGGGATGGATATCTGTGCGTTTGTCATGTTTATCTTTTAACCACCAAGTCACCAAGACACAAAGATTTTTTATTATTTTATCTTGGTGGCTTGACGGCTTGGTGGTAGAAAAAATTCCATGAGCAAGAAACCCGACATATCATTCGAATTCTTCCCCCCCAAATCGGACGCGGCGGAGGCGGCGATGTGGGCGGCGGTGCCGGAGCTCGCAGCGCTTGATCCGGCATTTATGACGGTGACATATGGCGCGGGCGGATCGACGAAGGATGCGACGCTCAAGATTGCCGAGCGAATGGCGGCGGAGCAGCCAATGCCGATTGCCTCACATCTCACCTTCCTCACCACAACCCGCGAAGAGTTGCGAGGGTATATTGAGGAGCTTTGGGAGCTGAATGTACGGCATATCGTTGCCTTGCGCGGGGATGTGCCAAAGGGCAAAACCTTTGATGATTTCTTGGGGGATGAATTTTACAAGAGCACGCCGGACTTTATCGCCGATATCGTCTCGCGCCATCCGTTCGAGATTTCGGTTGCTGCCTATCCTGAAAAACACCCTGATGCGGCGAGCCTTGAGGAGGATATCCAAACCCTAAAGGCGAAATTGGATGCGGGCGGGCATCGCGGCATTACGCAATTTTTCTTTGATAATGATGTGTATTACAAATTTATGGATAAATGCGCGGCGGCGGGCATTGATAAACCCATCGTCCCCGGCCTGACCCCCGTTCATAATTTTGCAGGCATCGTGCGTTTTGCAAAAAATTGTCAGGCCAATATCCCCGATTGGGTCGGCGCAAAGTTCGAAGGGCTGGAGGATAAGCCGGAGGAAGCCTATAAGGTGGCGGTTGATTTACTGGTTGAGCAATCACTTGATCTGGCGGCGAACGGGGTGGAGCATATTCATTATTATACGCTGAATAAAGCAGGGATTACAGTTGATGCGTGTGAGGCGTTAGGAAGTCTTTAGAAGTCCTATGAGTGTTATAATATAACATTTTTTAGATTCCCCCTTGATCTTTGACTCAAAGCCCTATATTTCAGGGGCTGTTTAGAATTTTTGAACCTATTTTCAGGAGATATAAAATGGTTTTAGCGACTAACCTTGGATTCCCGCGCATCGGTCCGATGAGAGAGCTTAAGAAGGGCGTTGAAGCCTATTGGAAGGGCAAATCCTCGCAAGATGAGCTTATTGCGCTCGGGAAAGAATTACGCGCAGCAAACTGGAAGCGCCAGCATGATGCCGGCCTTAACCACATTCCATCGAATGATTTTGCGTATTATGATCAGATTTTGAACATGATCACAACGCTTGGCCTGATCCCCTCACGTTACAAGCATGATGGCGGTAAGGTTGATCTGGATACATATTTCGCCATGGCGCGTGGACGTCAGCAAGGCGATATTGATGTTGTCGCGATGGAAATGACCAAATGGTTTGATACGAATTATCACTATATTGTGCCTGAATTCGAAGAAGGCATGGTTGCGAAGCTCACCAATGATAACCTCTTCAACCATTACGAAGAAGCCAAAGCATTGGGCATTGAAACGCGTCCTGTGATTACCGGTCCGGCAACTTTTACCTTCATTGGTAAGCCACAATATGACGGCTTTGACCATGTTGAATTCGTTAAAACGCTTATTCCGGCCTATAACGAAATTTTGGCTGGTCTTGCGAAACGCGGATGTCAGTGGGTTCAAATTGACGAGCCTGTATTCTCCCTTGATCTTTGCGAGATTGGGCAGGCTACGATTAAGGCCGCTTATGACGCACTTGTCATCCCCGAAGGGCTTAAGGTTATTACGGCGACATATTTCGAAAGCCTTAAAGAGAATGCGGAATTGGCATTCTCCCTTCCAACAGATGCAATCCATATCGACCTTTGCCGTGGCTCTGGCCGCGCCAATACAACGTCGAATGATGCAAATCGCGATGTCGAGCAAGCGCTATCGCTTATCGGTGATACGAAAATCCTCTCCCTTGGTGTTGTTGATGGGCGTAACATTTGGAAAAATGACCTTGCGGCCTCTCTTACGCTGATTGAAAAGGCAACTGCGCAAATCGGTTCAGACCGCGTATTTGTTGCGCCAAGCTGTTCACTCCTCCACACACCTGTTGATCTTAATTCCGAAAATGCTTTGGATGACGAGCTTAAAGGCTGGATGGCATATGCAACGCAAAAGCTGGACGAGATCGCCGTAATCGCAAAAGGTGCGAATGATGGCCGCGAGAATATCGCAGCAGCCTTAGCAGCCTCAAACGCCTCGCAAGAAGCCCGCCGCACATCAAGCCGTATTCACAACAAGGCCGTACAAGGCCGCGTTGAGAATATCACCGAAGATATGAAAGAGCGTAATTCAGCCTTTACGACACGTCAGGCAAAGCAGCATGAAGCGATGGATATTCCGCTCTATCCGACCACAACAATCGGTTCTTTCCCGCAAACACCCGAAATTCGCAAAGCGCGTTCCGATTTCAAAAAAGGCCGCATCGACGAAGCCGCTTATAAGGCCGCGATGGAGCAAGAAATCAAAGACGTTGTCGAGTTTCAACATGAGTGCGACATCGATGTCCTCGTTCACGGTGAGCCGGAGCGTAACGACATGGTTGAGTATTTTGGCGAGCAGCTTTCCGGCTTTGCATTCTCCAAATTCGGATGGGTGCAATCTTATGGTTCACGTTGCGTGAAGCCGCCGATCATCTTCGGTGATGTTTCCCGCCCAACGCCAATGACGGTTGAATGGTCAAAATTCGCACAAGAGCAAACAGACCGCATCATGAAGGGCATGTTGACCGGCCCGATCACAATCTTGCAATGGTCGTTCGTTCGCGATGATCAACCGCGTGATGACACCGCCAAGCAAATTGCCTTGGCAATCCGTGACGAGGTTGAAGATCTGGAAGCCGCCGGCATCCGCATGATCCAAATCGACGAAGCCGCCTTCCGCGAAGGTCTGCCGCTCCGCCGTGCGGATTGGAAAGAATATCTCGACAACGCCGTTGAGAATTTCCGCCTTACGGCCTCTGTTGTGCGTGATGAAACACAGATCCACACGCATATGTGTTATTCCGAGTTCAATGATGTTATCGACAGCATCGGCGCGATGGATGCGGATGTTATCTCGATCGAGTGTTCACGTTCACAGATGGAGCTTTTGGATTCATTTATCGATTACAACTACCCCAACGAGATTGGGCCTGGTGTCTATGACATCCACTCCCCACGCGTTCCTGACACATCCGAAATGGTTGTCTTGCTCGAAAAAGCCAAGGAAAACCTTGAAGAGCGCCAGATTTGGGTGAACCCTGATTGTGGTCTTAAAACACGCGGCTGGCCGGAAACAAAGGCTGCGCTTAAGAACATGGTTGATGCGGCAAAAGAAATCCGCAACCGTTCCGAAGCAGCGAAAGCCGCGTAGCTTTTAAACGCGAAGGCATACAGATACACAGATACAGAAAAAGCCCGCTTAACCAAGCGGGCTTTTTTATTGCACGAAATTTGCCATTTTCTCCCTCCTCCCGCACAATAAAGGGATGCAGCTTGTTCTTACACCAGAATTGGTTTTAGAGGCGTATCGGCATGGCCTCTTTCCCATGGCGCATCATGCGCAAAGCCCGTTTGTGCAATGGGTCTGCCCGCAAGAGCGCGGGCAGCTATCCATTACGGATATTCATATCCCCAAACGCCTGTTGAAAACACTGCGCCAAGCCCCGTATAAGATTCGGGTGAATACAGCGTTTTCGGATGTTGTGGCAATGTGTGCGCAATCCGCCTCCGACCGCCCCGAAACATGGATTAACGAGCAGATCGCAAGCGTTTACACCCTCCTTCACCACCAAGGACATGCGCAGAGCATTGA
>JBOEFZ010000030.1:0-18235 GCA_050633165.1 Alphaproteobacteria bacterium
TTATGAGTCCGCTACCTAGTCGCGAAAAGAGCTTGAACGTAGCTATGGCTATGCCCTGCGCTCTTTTCACAACTATCTATCAAAAATTTATCTCGCGCAGAATAAACATAATTTATAGATCCAGACCCTAGGGTCTGGACCAAAACTCACCGACCTTCCACGTATAATTGCAGGTCTTGGAAAGATTTTTCTTGGAATCCAAGGCATAAATTCGCTATTCTCCCCCTATATTAATGACATAATTATTTTAGGTTGCGTAAACTATGGGATTTAAACGAACATCGGAAGGCCGCGTTTTCTTTCAAGGGGCCGATGAGGAAGAGGCGCAAACGCCAACGCCTAAACCCTTAACCCCGAAAAAATTCGCGGATATAGAGATATCCGCCGGACGCGCCCCGCAACCCCGCGATCACGCCCGCCAAGCCGCATTGTTCAAGGATCACAACATACCCGGCGCAAAGACGCAGGCGCAGATTGTGACCCTTCTAAAAACCTTGAACGAGCGTTTAAAGGTCACGCAAGGCGAGCGCGATAAAATGATGCGCGAGGTCGCAAAATACCGCACCACCATCGAAAATCTCGAAGAAAAAGCCGAGCGTAGTGAACGAATCGCCCTCGATCTCGAAGCCCGAATCGATGGTAATCAAGGCAATGAAAGCGTCACAAAAGAGCTCACCGAAACCCGCCGCATGCTCGCCGCATTGGATCAAAAACAAACCAGACAAACGCAAGTTCTATCCGAAAAAATCACCAAAAGCGCAACCCACACCGCCGCGCTAACCCGCCGCCTGCAAACCACGGAAACCAAACAAGCCGAAATCGGTGAGCAAGTCCAAGGCGCCATCGCCCAACAATCCAAACTCATCCGTAAAGTCGATAAAGCCATCGAGGACCGCGCCCGTTTCATGCGCAAAATCGAACGGATCGAAGAAACCGTCATCCAGACTCGCGATTCCCTCAACGCCAAGGCCATGGTCGTCCTCGCCGATCAATCCGTAGCAGGGCAGGGCGCTGCCGCTATAACCGACGACGACTTCGCCGCCCCGCAAAGGGAGGCCGCCGAGGAAAACTACCCTTCCTTCCCCGCGCCGGATTATATCACCGAAGGATCATGGTATCAGCGTATCTCAAGCCTTCAGGCCGCCTCAATCCTCAGCGCCTTAATCCTGATCGGTGTCTTGGTAGGGCTATTCCTGAACCAAAATATAAACCAGGAATATCAAGGGGAAACGGTTACAATTGATACGGATCGTTTCGGCAATGCTGCGCAAACCCCTTCGTACGCTGCCACATTTGATACCGCACAAATCGCGCCCCAAACACCTGCATTACAAACCCCAAGCCTCCCTGATCTCGCGCAAGATGTCTCCTCCCTGACATGGGAGGTGGAAGAAAGCCCGCCCGCACCCGAAGTGATAACATCGAGTGATATAAATGATGCGAATGACGACATTGGCGCTATAGATTTACAAGATGAGGCGCAGGTCGAAGCGCTCCTCGAAGAAAACCCGAAAAAAATAGCGCAAGAGCTGAATAAAATCGAGCCACAGCGCGCGCCACCTGTCGAAACAGCAACGGCGCCTCCCCCGCCTTCCCCCGCCGCACCCATCGTCGAAACCGTATCCCAAGGGCCGCAGCGCACAGAAAACGAACTCCGCACCATGCTCGCCGCCGACGGCAGCCTCCCTAACGTCGTAAAATCCGTCGAAACCCAAGCTTTCCAAGGCATCGCCGAGGCACAACACGACCTCGCCGCCATCTACACCGCCGGACATGGCGGGGTAGAAAAGAACTATGAACGCGCCGCCTTTTGGTTCGAACGTGCCGCCGAAAACGGTGTTGCCAATGCCGGCTATAACCTCGGTGTTCTCCACCACCAAGGCTTGGGCGTTGATGCCAATATCGAAAAGGCCATGAATTGGTACGAAGACGCCGCCGCCAAAAACCACCCCGAGGCACAATATAACCTCGGCATCGCCTATATCGAGGGCATCGGCGTTGCCTATAACCCGCAGCGCGCCAGCGAATATTTCGCCGCCGCCGCGCAAAACGGCATTGTCGAGGCCGCCTATAATCTTGGCCTTGTCTACGAAAATGGCCTGCTCGGCGCGGCGCAACCCCAAGAAGCCTTGCGCTGGTATAAACTCGCCGCCGACCAAGGCAATCAAGAGGCAAAACAAGCCCTCGATCAGCTAAGTAAAACTGTCGGTACGCGCATAAACGAAGCGCCCCAAGCCGCCCCACAAAACATCGTGCCCACAGCCTTGGCCACGAAGAACGCAACAAATGACCAAGCCACCATCGCCCAAATTCAGGAATATCTCATGGCCTCCGGCCTCTATCCCGGCCCCGCCGACGGGGTGAGTGGTGCATTGACCGAAGACGCCATCCGCTCCTACCAATCCCTAAACGGTATCGAAACCAACGGTCAGGCGAGTGCCGCTCTCCTCTCTCATATGCTAGGCAACGGAAACGGCCTCGGATCGCGTTAATTAACTCCCGTCATTCCGGAGGTGATGCGTAGCATCGCTGCGCTCTCTTTTTTGTAATCCCGAGCGAAGCCGAGGGATCTGATGCATTCGCTAACTTGGTCGGATTCCTCCACTCGCTACCGCTCGGTCGGAATGACAATGTGATTATTGATATCGCGCTGCTTACGACGGGGGGTGTTCATTAAACAAAGAGAAAAGCGATGTTTGCAGGCCATTTATCGAAGTTTAATACCGCTCCACATCACAAATCACACCCGCGCGCACCCACCAATCCGGATTATCCCGCGCGATCTCTTCCGCCGCCGCCCGCGCCGCGCCTGCATCCGCAAACAATCCGAAACAAGTCGAACCCGACCCGCTCATCCGCGCCAAGCCGCACCCATCCTGTGCCTCTAATGCCCCCAAAACATTCTCAATTTCCGGCACACCCGCGCACGCCGCCGCATATAAATCATTTCCCTGCCGCTCCAAAAAATCCACCACATGCGTAACCCCCTCAAATCGCGGCGGCAGGGGAGTAATATCGCGCGTCCCCCCCGTATAATGCATAAACACATTCTTCGTCACACTAGGCCGCATCGGATGCACAAGCACACACGCCATCTCCGGTAAGCGTGGCGCAGCATCAAACACATCACCAATCCCCCGCATCCGCAGCGCCCGCGCGTAAAAACACACCGGAACATCCGCCCCAAGCTGTAATAAAAACGCATCCAGCCCCGTAACATCCTCCGGCTTCACATCCCAATATTTCAGCAAGCCCCAAACAACCGCCGCCGCATCCGCCGACCCGCCGCCAATCCCGCCACCCAGCGGTAAATTCTTCTCTAAACGCACTGCAAATTGCGGTGTTTCCCCCAAAATTCGCGATAGTCCCCAAACCGCCCGCACCACCAAATTCGTCCCCTCCGGCGAAGCATCCAGATCCCGCGCCGCAAATGCCGTCGCAAACGCCCCTTCAACCAAAAACGAAAACCCCTCCGCCGCCGCAATAAAAACCCGATCCCCGATATCCGCAAACGCCACAAGCGAATCCAACGCATGATACCCATCCGCCCGCTTCCCCGTAACATGCAAATAAAGATTAACCTTAGCCGGCGCAAAAATCGTGAGAGGGGAAGGGGGCATAAAAAAATTCCAAAATAAAGTTGACAATCTTTATATATATGTAAATTGCGCGGCAGTTTAATCATCGGGAGATAAAAATGACAACTGCAACTTTGCCACATATAAAACCAAACGCAAAACCCTCAGTAATGCCAAAGGCTTCTTTAGCAGACGCGTTTAATATGCGCGCTGCTTTGTCCCCTTCTCCTGCGCTTGTCGTGGCGGGGAAAGCGGCAGAACGAAGCTTTGCGGAAACGCGCCGTGTAAATGATCAAATCCGCACGGCAAATGAAGCCGATGCAAGGGCGCATGAGCGTTATCAGGTTTTTGAGGCGAAACTCGAAAAATCATACGTGTCTCGCGGCTTATCAGACGCTCTCGACCAGATGTCATTTGGAAATCGCAAAGGCATCATCGCATTTTCCGCCAAAGCACATGAAATTCACGAAGTAGCAGACCAAGCGCGCAGCGATCTTCAAGAAATCGCCGATCGTAACATCGAAGAGGCAAGCGCAAAGTTTGACGCAATCATTGCACGTCTTGGTTAAAACGTCACGATATCCTTGGACACGGGCGCGCAAAACATCCGAAAGGATTCTTTGTGCGCTCTGTGTGCTTTGTGTTTAAAAAAAACGTAGTGTTCGTCGTGCGCGTTGTGGTTCAAGCCTTAATCCAAAGCTTCTTCAATCGCCGGAGCATCAAGCCCTTGCGCTGTTGCGGCTTCCAAGGGCACCACAACAACCCCATTCACCATCTTATCCGCGATGGTGGCGAGCATCTCTTCCTCATCCCCATGGTTCTTCGCACGCGTCCATTGAAACCGCGCCTCGCGCCGCCGCCCGACCTGCCAATAGGCATCACCAAGATGATCATTAATAATCGGGTCATAAGGCAGCAGCTCTACCGCCCGCTCCAAATGCGGAATCGCTTCCTCGTATTTCCCCAATCGGTACAAAACCCAACCCAGCGAATCCGTGATATACCCATCCTGCGGCCGCAACGCCACCGCCTTGCGGATCATCTCTTGCGCCCGCGCCAGATGCACCCCCTGATCGGCCCAGCTATAGCCAAGATAGTTCAAAACAAACGGATGTTCGGGATAATATTCCAGGGCTTTAAGCAAATCTTTCTCCGCCTTGTCCCATTTATCAAGCTGCTCATAACTCATTCCGCGCACATAATAAAGCTGCCAAAACTCTTCCGGCACATCGCCATCAAATTTTTTCTCAACCTTGCTATAGGCCTGAACCGCCTTTTTAAAATCCTCCGCCCGACGATATACATCGCCAATCTGCAACAACGCATCCGTATCATCATGTGTCGTCACTAATGCCTGCAACTCCACCAATGCATCTTCAGTCCGCCCTTGTTCTTCTAATAAATCTGCCGCTTTTCTGCGGGCTTCGAAATAATGCTTATCCGTTGCACCGATTCCATCAAAATGCGCAATCGCCAAATCCGGCTGCCCGTTCCGCGCGGCGATAGAGCCAAGTAACAACCGCGCTTCGGGCATAGCGGGATTTAAATACAGCGCCATTTGCCCAAAAATCTTCGCGCTTTCATCGCTATAATCACTATAGAGCAACCGCGCCATATCAAACATCGTCCGTGCCATGCCCTGCGCGGCGTTATCCACGGCCTCGAACATATCCGAACGATCCGCCGTATCCAGTGTCGCTAACTTCTCCTCCACTGAGATATTTTCCGGATCAAGCTCTAGAATCTTCGTATAAATATTCCGCGCATCTTGGATCGCATCAATATGTGCATAAACATCGCCAATCCGCTCTAGATCCAACGTCGTCATATTCTGCATTTTCAGCGCCCCCGCGAGCAAGGTCGAAACCGCTTCATCCTGCCCCAATAAATCCGCAATCAAAATGCCATGATAAATATGAATGGCGTTATTTTGTAGGCGCCCCGTATCAAAAATCCCGATCGACGCCTGCGCCCAACTATGCAGGAGCGGTGTGATAAAGCTTGAAAAGCTGCCGTCCGGTAAGTCCCGCACGATTTTCGACGCTGTATTGAAATCTTCCGCCTGAAACGCCTCCATCGCAACAAACATCGCCGCCAACGCGTTTTCCGGCTCGCTCTTTATAACCTGTTTGGCGATGGTAACGGCCTTCTCATGCGCGCCTGCGCCCATTGCCAAAACCATGGCGCGTTTTTGAATATTGAGATCTTCCGGCATTTGCTTGGCAATCTGGTTCACATATCCCGCCGCCGCTTTCCAATCATGATGCCGCTGCGCAAATCGTGCTGCCAGATAATTTCCCGCCGGCGTTTGCGGATTAAGCCGCGCCTCGATCAATTGCCGCCGAAGCTGCTGCTCATAAGCGCCATTGCCTATCATCATGCGCGGCGCAGGATCTTGCACGCTCGCCCCGTCCGGCGCTTCGGCCTTACACAGACCAATCAAACACGTCAAAAATATCAAAATTTCTTTCATAGTGGCTTCTTTCTTTTGTCCGTCGATTGCGGGATCACGCCTTTTGTTGTTCTAATCTTCCAACATTCTCTTCCCTACATATTGGGATAATTCGGCCCATCGCCACCTTGCGGCACGGCCCAATTAATGTTTTGCGACGGGTCTTTAATATCACACGTCTTACAATGTACACAGTTTTGCGAATTAATCTGAAATTTCGGATTGCCGCTCTCATCCTCGACAAATTCATAAACTCCCGCCGGACAAAAACGCTGCGACGGCCCGTCATATTCCGCCAAATTCACGGATACCGGAACGCTCGGGTCTTTTAATTGCAAATGCACCGGTTGATTTTCCGCATGATTAGTATTCGAAAACGAAACATTCGTCAGCCGGTCAAACGTCAAAATCCCATCCGGTTTCGGATAATCAATGGGAGAACAATCCTTCGCCGCCCGCAATTGCGTATGATCGGCATGGTTCTTAAGCGTCCAAGGCGCGAGCCCCATCGTCACCGTCTCAAATGCCGCATTAACCAAGCCAAGCCAAAGCCCCCTATGAAACCCGGGACGAATATTCCGCACTTTTTTAAGTTCCTTCCAAACCCAAGATGCCTTCATCGCTGGCTCATAAATCGTATTCTCAACACCAAACGCCTCATGCGCCGTCAAATGCTCGACAATACTCTCCGCCGCAACCATACCCGATTTAATCGCGGTATGATTCCCTTTAATCTTCGGCACATTCAAAAATCCGGCACTATCCCCAATCAAAATACCGCCCGGAAAGCTTAATTTCGGGATGGATTGAAACCCACCCTCAACCAGCGCCCGCGCCCCATAAGAAATCCGCCGTCCGCCTTCTAACAATGATCGAATCGCCGGATGCGTCTTAAACCGCTGCATCTCTTCATACGGGGAGAGGTAAGGATTCTCGTAATCGAGCCCCACAACATACCCGATCGACACCAAATTATCCTCAAACTGATAAATCCATGACCCGCCATAAGTCTTCTTATCCATCGGCCAGCCAATCGTATGTGTGATTTTTCCGGCTGTAAATTTCGCCGGATCAATCTCCCACAATTCCTTAATCCCAAGGCCATAAGTCTGCGGATCGCTATCCGCCCTTAAATCATACTTCTCAATCACCGCCTTGCTAAGCGATCCATGACACCCCTCGGCAAACACCACCTGCCGCGCATGCAGCTCCATCCCCGCCTCAAACGCATCACTTTTCTTACCCGCCGCATCAAGGCCCATATCGCCCGTCGCAACACCAATCACCGCGCCCGCATCATCATACAAAATTTCCGCCGCCGCAAAACCGGGGAATATTTCTACGCCCAATTCTTCGGCATGCGCCGCCAACCACCGCGCCAACGCCCCCAGCGATATAATATAATTCCCGTGATTCTTCATCTGCGGCGGTGTTGGCATTTTAAACGCCGTTTTTTTGGTTAGGAATAAAAATTGATCCTTCCCCGCTAGCGTCTTCAGCGGCACATCATCCATATTCCGCCAATCAGGCAATAGCTCATCCAGCCCCCGCGTCTCAAACACCGCACCGGACAACAAATGCGCCCCAACCTCGGACCCCTTCTCCAAAACACAAACATTCACATCCGGATTAATCTGCTTAAGCCGGATAGCACATGAAAGTCCCGAAGGCCCCGCTCCCACAATCACAACATCATAATCAACGGAATCTCTATCGTCTCGGATTGGATCTGGCATTGAATAGTTCCTTAATATCGTTAAACTCTTACTATACTTCATATTGAATTGAGTTTTTAGTAGAAAAATGACGAATTTAAACGCAACCGCCGCCAAAGCCGCCTTAGAATTTTACATTGACCATGGTGTAGATATAAGCATCGGTGATGAAGCGGTTGATCGAACCCTCAGCCAGCCAGCCGAAACTCCGCAAACTGCGCCATCCCCCTCCCATCCTGCCGCCGCTTCACCTACTCCCCTTATCGGAAAACAAGAAGCCACCCAAGAGGCCATAAAACGTGCCCAAGCCGCCCAAACTCTGGAAGGCCTTAAGCAAGCTATTAGCGAATTCGGCGGCATCGCCATCAAAAAAACCGCCACCAATCTTGTTTTCGCGGACGGTAATCCGGCGGCGGATATCATGCTTATCGGTGATGCACCGATAAGCGATGATGACCGCGCAGGGTTACCCTTTATGGGGCAAAGCGGCCAGCTCCTCAATAAAATCCTCGGCAGTATCGGCCTCACCCGTGATGAAGAAGACGCACAAAAATCCGCCTATCTCTCCAACATCCTAAACTGGCGTCCACCGGGAAACCGTACGCCAAACCCTGCGGAAATCGAGGTCAGCCTCCCCTTCATCGAACGCCACATTCAACTCGCCCAACCAAAACTCATCATCCTATCGGGCGGTATCGCGGCAAAAGCATTATTAGGCAGCGGCGATAGCCTCTCTAAACTCCGCAAGAAATGGCACGATTACATCCCGCAAACACCGGAACTAAGCAGCGGCGCATCCCCCATCCCCGCAATCGTAACCTATCACCCCACCTACCTCCTCCAAACCCCCGCCCAAAAAAGAGCCGTCTGGCACGATATGCTGGAAGTGAAGAAAAAACTTTCCTCCTAATCAAATACCGTCATCCCCGCGGCACTTCGTAGAAGTGCTTAAACAGCGGGGATCCAGTGATGTCGCAAGCTTTGCTTGCGCCTTTATAGATTCCGGATGTTTGAGCAATCCGTTGGCTTGCCTCCGGAATGACGGGTTTTTTAATTTGTATAAGCTATATTAGAGCATGCAATGAAGCTAAGAAATGAACGTCCCTGTGCTTCGCTGTGATCGCTGTGGTTAAAAAATGTAGACAAAATCACTCGCACTCCCTAAACATAATCCATGCATTTAAAACCTGTGATCAAAGCTGCGGCATCTTTATGCGCCTGCGCAATATTGCTTTTGCCGCTTTTAACGCTGGCAAATCCGCCGCTTCCGGTAAAAAAACCCCGCTTTGACACTTCGAATGAGCGCAGCGCCGGCATGTTTAACTTTATCGATGCTTTCGATAGAGTGCAAAAAGCCGAGCGCAAGCCAAAACCGGCCGCAAAGCCAAAGGCGCAAACCGCGCAAAATACAAAAATCCCGCTTCCCACACGAAAGCCTGCCCACACGGCCAAGGCGGCAAAGCCGCAATTCGCCGCGCTTTCCAACGCCGATAAATCCCATTATCGTGAAATTTTCACCTTGCAGGAAAATGCAAACTTCACCGCCGCCGCTACGCAAGTCAAAGCCCTGAGCGATAAACGCCTTGTGGGTCATGTCCTACATCACCGTTACATGCACCCCAAATACGCAACATCCAAAAAAGAACTGAAATCATGGCTCGAGAAATACGCCACCCACCCATACGCCGATAAAATCCATGCGCTTGCCCTTAAAAAAGGCATCCCCGAATCTGAAATTAAAAAACCACAAAACCCCATCACCTTAAAAAGACGCCAAGAGCCAACAATGTCACAATCATTGACATACGTCTCGGCGCAGCCCCGCCAAACCGATCCGATTGAGCAAGACATCGCCGCCGCCAAAACCGCCGCCAGCCTCCTTTATGACGGCGATATCGATAATGCCTACGCCATCGCCGCCCGCGCCTCCGCCCGCTCCAAACTCCATGTGCCGCTGGCGGGCTGGATCGCGGGATTATCCGCATGGATGAAGGGCGACCCCGCCACCGCCGCCCCTTATTTCGAGCTTGCCGCCCGCTCGCAATATGCCTCTGGCTGGACAAAGGCCGCCGGAGCATACTGGGCTGCACGCGCCCATAGCCGCGCCAAAAACAAAACCGCCGCCGCCCAATGGCTCGCCCGCGCCGCCGAATATCCGCGCACCTTCTACGGCCTCATCGCCATGCAGCATTTAAACCGCATCCCTGATTTTAACTGGGATACGCCAAGCTTTACCAAGGCACATTTCAAAACTCTCTCGGAAAACAAAGCCGGATTCCGCGCCCTCGCCCTCGCGCAAATCGGGCAAACCACCCGTGCCCAAGACGAATTCCTGCGCCTCGATTACAAAACCGCAAACCTCCGAAGCGCCGCCTTCGCCTTCGCGCATCATACGGGATTACCGCGCCTTTCCATGCGCCTCGCCCCTTACGTGAAAACCCAAAACGCGCACCATGACGCCGCCATATACCCCTTAAGCCCATGGCAGCCAAAAGGCGGCTATAAAACCGACCCCGCCCTCATCCACGCCATCATCCGTCAGGAATCACGGTTCGAGCCAAACAGCGAAAGCCCCTCCGGCGCAAAAGGCCTCATGCAAATTATGCCCGCTACGGCGGCCGAGCTTGCCGGATACAAAAACCCCGCAACCCAAAACCCGATCCTCAATCTCTCGCTTGGGCAGCAATATTTGCAAACTCTCCTGCAAACCGAACGCGTGAATAATGACCTAACCGCACTCCTCATCGCCTATAACGCTGGGCCGGGGAATTTAGGGAAATGGCAGGGGGCATGGGCGGACATCAACGACCCGCTCCTTTTCATCGAACTGCTTCCCTCTTCCGAAACCCGCAGCTACGTTGAACGCGTTCTCTCTAATTATTGGATCTATAGGCTCAGGGCAGGGCAGCCCCTAAACACCCTCACCGCCCTCATCAAAGGCCAAAAAATGCAGATTGCGGCCTTAACCCAATAAAGCCTTAACATCCTCAAACAACGCCGGATCGCCACACGCCACAACCGTGCTCGTCCCGCTATCAAGGGTCAATGCCTGCCCGCTAAAATCAGAAATACACCCACCCGCACCGGTCACAACAGGCACAAGCGCAAGATAATCATAGGGCTGCATATTCGCCTCAATCGCGACATCCAGATAGCCATTCGCCATCATCCCATACATATAACAATCCCCTCCCCAAATCATTCGACACCCCGTCTCGAACCGTTCATAAACAGGCTCCATATCACTAAACATCGCTGGCGTAGTACTACAAACACTCGCCTTGGATAGCTCCGTACAAGGCCGCGCATGAACAACCTCCCCATTAAATGTCGTAACATCCCCATCACCAATCCACCGCTCGCCCAAAATCGGCTGATCAATAACCCCCAGCTTCGGCGCGCCACTCTCATCACACAGCGCAATCAAAGTTCCAAAAGTTGGCCGCCCAATCACAAATGATTTCGTCCCGTCAATCGGGTCAAGCACCCATGTATAGCCGCTGCTCCCCTCTTTAACCCCAAATTCTTCCCCATAAATTCCGTCATCCGGCCGCTCCACCGCCAAAATCTCGCGCAAGCGTTTCTCCACCGCCCGATCCGCAATCGTCACCGGCGAATCATCTCCCTTAATCTCCACATCAAAGGGCGTGCGGAAATATTCCCGAACAATTTCCCCCGCCGCATCGGCGAGCCTATTGGCCAAGGCCTTGTTTCGCGCTTCAAATTCCTGCATAAATACCTCTTCCAACTTTATACGAGACGAAGCATAGCAAATGAAAACTGTAAACGATATCAGAAACGAATTTTTAGGGTTCTTCGAAAGCAAAGGGCATACCCGCGTGCAATCTGGCCCGCTTGTCCCGCAAAATGACCCGACATTAATGTTCGTCAACGCCGGAATGGTGCCATTCAAAGACGTTTTCACGGGCAAAGAAAGCCGGAACTACACCCGCGCCACCTCCGCCCAAAAATGCGTGCGGGCAGGGGGCAAGCATAATGACCTCGAAAATGTAGGCTACACCGCGCGCCACCACACCTTCTTCGAAATGCTCGGCAATTTCTCCTTCGGGGATTATTTCAAGGAAGACGCCATCGCCAACGCATGGGAATTGGTCACGAAAAACTTCGGCCTACCGCCGGAAAAACTCTGCGTCACTGTGCATTCTTCGGACGAGGAAGCCGCCAGCATTTGGAAAAAAGTCACAGGGTTCAGCGATGATAAAATCATCCGCATCCCGACCGACGATAATTTCTGGCGCATGGGCGATACCGGACCCTGCGGCCCATGTACCGAGATTTTCTACGACCATGGCGAACATATTTGGGGCGGCCCCCCAGGCTCCCCCGAAGAAGACGGTGACCGCTTTATCGAGATTTGGAACATCGTCTTCATGCAGTACGAGCAAATTGACGAGGGCACCCGCATCGACCTCCCCAGCCAATCCATCGACACCGGCATGGGCCTAGAGCGTATGACCGCTACATTAATGGGCAGTCACGATAACTATGAAATCGATATCATGCGTAATCTCCGCCAGCATGTCGCGGATATCACCAATGTCGCCATTGACGGCGATCAAGCGGCTTCCCACCGCGTCATCGCCGACCACATCCGCTGCGCCTCCTTCCTCCTCGCCGATGGTGTGATGCCCTCCAACGAAGGCCGAGGCTACGTCCTGCGCCGCATCATGCGTCGCGGTATGCGTCACGCGCATCTGCTGGGCGCAAAAGACCCGTTGATGCACCAACTCTTCCCAACGCTCCTATCCGATATGGGCGAAGCGTACCCCGAGCTAACCCGCGCCCAATCCCTCATCACCGAAACCCTGAAATCCGAGGAAGAACGCTTCAAAGTCACCTTGGATCGCGGCCTCAAAATGCTGGATGAGGAAAGCGAAGGCCTAAATGCCGGCGATAAATTCCCCGGCGATGTGGCGTTCAAACTCTACGACACATTCGGCTTCCCCCTCGACCTCACCCAAGACGCCCTGCGCGCGCGGGAGATCGAAGTCGATACCGACGCATTCGATTCCAAAATGGAAGCCCAACGCGCCGCCGCTCGCGCCGCATGGAAAGGCAGCGGAGACGCCGCCACCGAAACCCTCTGGTTCGAAATCCTCGAAGAGTTCGGCGCAACCGAATTCCTCGGCTATGATTCCGAGCAAGCCGAAGCGCAAATACTCGCCATTGTCAAAAATGGCAACAAAGTCGAAAGCTTAAAGTCGGGCGAAGAAGGCATCATCATTACCAACCAAACCCCGTTCTACGCCGAAAGCGGCGGACAGGTCGGCGATACCGGCGAGGTCAAAGCAACAGCATCAGAGGCCTCCCTCACCGTAACCGACACCCGCAAACCTCTCCCATCCTTATGGGCGCACTATGTAACCATAAGCGATGGCGGTATTACCGTCGGCGACGCCGTTCAAATGAAAGTCGATGCCGCCCGCCGCGCCTCCATCCAATCTAACCACTCCGTCACGCACTTGCTGCATGAGGCGCTGCGCCGGATCTTAGGCGATCACGTTAGCCAGAAGGGGAGCTTGCAAGACGCAAACCGCACCCGCTTCGACATCTCCCACCCCAAAGGGCTAAACGATAACGAAATCGCACAAGTCGAGGAAATCGTTCGCGCCCAAATCGCCGCCAACACCCCCGTCACAACCCGCGTAATGCCCATTGATGAGGCGCGGGAGACAGGCGCAATGGCGCTCTTTGGTGAAAAGTACGATGACGAAGTTCGCGTCGTCGCCATGGGTGAGAACGAGGGAGCCAAGCAATTCTCCGTCGAGCTTTGCGGTGGAACCCACGTTAAGCAAACCGGTGATATCGGCGCATTCAAAATCACATCCGAAGGCGCACTTTCCGCTGGTATTCGCCGTATCGAGGCAACTACTGGCGACAATGTTGCAAAATTCGAAGCGCAAAAAGACGCCGCTGCCCAAGAAACGCTGGATCGTCTCACCACTGAAAACCAAAAACGTCGCGATGACCTCGCCGCGCTGGGGGGTGAGTTTGATGAAGCTTTGCCAAACAACGCCGAAGGCATCGTAAAACAAAACAAAAAGCTCGATAAACTAACCGCCGATCTCCGCCGCGCCGCCGGCGCAGCAGGCGCAGATGACGAGGTCAAAGACATAAACGGCATCAAATTCATCGGCAAAGTCTTGGACGGCTTCCCGCCCAAAGACCTAAAACCCATGGCCGACGACCTAAAACAAAAAATCAGCAGCGGCATCATCGCCCTCATCGCCACCCAAGATGACAAAGCCTCCATCGTAGTCGCGGTCACATCCGATCTAACCGACCGCTACAACGCCGTAGACCTAGTAAAAATCGGCAGCGAAGCCTTAGGTGGCAAAGGCGGCGGCGGCCGCCCCGACATGGCTCAAGCGGGTGGGAGTGATGCGGCTAAGGCGGGGGATGCTATAGGGGCTCTGGAGCAACAGCTTTAAGTTCATGGCTTATGCCTCCAGGAAGAAGTATATGCTCTGCAGCTTTAAGTGCAGCGTGATAGGCTTCAGCTTTGTGTACTTCTATTTGATTGATGTGATCTCGAAATTCTAGAATAATGTAATCAATACTAACCGCAAAACCGTCTTCAGCATCGGAGAATAATGCATAAACTTGGCTGCTAGGGTACTTTTTCCCTGACTCTGGCAAAAATGGCACCCATTCTTCAGAGCTTTCAGGTGAATATCCCAGCATCCCATCATACATAATTTGAAGGTTTTCAAATTCAAAATAAGGCTTAGTCATGTATAAATATGTAAATCAAAATTACCATCTTGTCAATAGCTTATTCAAACGATATAACCCGCATCAGAATAATAAACCATATATAGGAAAATACCCCCATGACACAACGTACATTTTCAATCATCAAACCCGATGCAACAAAACGCAACCTGACCGGTGCGGTTAACGCGATTATTGAGGGCGCGGGCCTTCGCATCGTTGCGCAAAAGCGCATTCAATTGACCCAAGAGCAAGCTGAAGGTTTCTACGCTGTTCACAATGAACGCCCTTTCTTCGGTGAATTGGTTGAGTTCATGATCTCCGAACCCGTTGTTGTTCAAGTCCTAGAAGGCGAAGACGCCGTTGCAAAATACCGCGATGTTATGGGCGCAACAAACCCCGAAGAAGCGGACGCAGGAACAATCCGTAAGGAGCACGCGCTTTCCATCGGCGAAAACTCCGTCCACGGTTCAGACAGCCTTGAAAACGCCGAAATCGAGATTAAATTCTTCTTCAGCGACGATGAAATCGTTGGGTAATCCTTAGCATAAGGGCTTGTCATCCAGAGTACCCAAAGGGCATAAACTTCGTCGAGGGATCTGACCCACAACCAGATCCCGCCACTCCCTAACGGTCGGTCGGAATGACAACATTGTTAGCCTTGTAATTAATTCTGCGTCGCTGCCCGCCCCTTACGATAGGCCTCGGGCAGCTTCTCTATCATGGTGTGAAGTACCCCTAAATCCGGTGCGTCTTCACCCGCTCCCGCCTCAAGAACGGTCGCCACTTCTGCGATCTCTTTAAACCCGAAATTCCCCGCCATCCCCTTCAACTCATGCGCCGCATTCTTGAGTGCGCTCGCATCCGCGCTTTGATCTGCGGTCTTCAGGCGTTCCAATATTGCCTCCGCAGTCTCCCAAAACCCGCCAATCAGCTCGTTAAATACCTCATCCCCAAGCGATGTCTTGAGCGTTTCGAACATTTCGAAATCCATAACATCCTGCTCAATCGAAACTGGTTTTTGAACTGTTTGCGGCGCTTCTGTTGTCGGCTCTGGCGCGTCATCTTCCAACATGAGGTCGATTCCCGATAAATCCGCATAACCATCACCAATGCCGCCCGAAGCCGAACTTGAAATTTTTACCGCTTGCTCTAACTTTCCTGCCATCGCATCGCGTACCAAGGCGTTTAATTTGCCCTGATCAATCGGCTTGGCGATAAATCCGTTCATATTTGCGGCGTAATATTGTTCGATATCCGCGTCAGAAATATTCCCTGTCACCGCAATCACCGGCGTCTTCGCCGCATCCGCATTGCGCAAATTACGGATTTTGCGGGTAATGTCCATTCCGTTCATATCGCCCAGATTGATATCACATAGGACAACATCAAAACCCTGCACCTCCATCTTGCGCAAGGCTTGCTCACCACTCCCCGCAAGGCTGACCTTATGATTATCTTGGCTCAAGAAGCCTTCTAAAACCTTCTGGTTCATCTCGTTATCCTCAATCACGAGAATCTTTCCGCCCGGCAAGGGTGCTTCCTGAGCCAAAGCATGCACAGGAGCCTCCGCCGCGTCTGTTGCGCCATTTTGTATCGGCTCGAAATACGCCTCGAAATAGAACGTACTTCCTTCGCCTTCCTCACTATGAACGCTAATCTCGCCGCCCATCGCCTCGACAAGGCGTTTGCAAATGGCCAAGCCCAATCCCGTCCCGCCATATTTCCGCGTCGTACTCTTCTCTGCTTGCGCGAAAGGCGTAAACAGCTTGCCTTGCGCCTCCGCCGACATGCCGATCCCCGTATCCTCAATGGCAAAATAAACACAATGCGCCGCGCCCTTACCCTCACGCGTAACCAACCCCTTATCCTCCAAATGCAGCGTCACCGCACCATCACCGGTAAATTTAATCGCATTATTAACAAGGTTCAGCAAAACCTGCCGCAAGCGCGTCGGGTCAGCCGCCAGATATTCGGGGAAATTATCACTAATTTTCGTGCTAAGCTTCAAGCCTTTCTCCGCCGCATGCCCGCCCATGAGCGTAACAATCCCTTGCACCAATTTCGGCATGTCACACGGAATTTCCTCCAATTCCATGCTCCCGCTCTCGATTTTCTCGAAATCCAGAATATCATTGAGGAGCGCAACCATCGTATCGCCGGAATTTTGCACCGCCTCGGCATATTCCCGCTGCTCCTTGGTCATTTGCGTATTAAGAAGAAGCTTGAGCATCCCCATAATCCCCGTCATCGGTGTGCGGATCTCATGGCTAACCACCGCCAAGAATGCTGACTTCGCTTGATTAGCTTCATCCGCACTATCCTTGGCCATGCGCATTTCCTCGGTGCGCTGCATCTCCCGCTCACGCAGCTCGGTCATCAATTCCCGTTCTCGCTCGATTACACGGAGCAACCGTGCCTGATCTTCCTTATCCTCAATGCGCTGCTGCTCGAATTTCGCCCGCTCTGCCTTTTGCCGAGCGTAAAAATTCGCCTCTGCCTCGTGATCCACGGAAGAATGCTTGAGCACGCTCGCCGTCATCAATAACCCCGCCTGCACCGCCAACGCGTACCAATAGGCATTTACGCAATGCAAATTCAAATCCAAAAGCCCCGCGCCACTAAAACCGCTTCCGACAAATCCACCCATAAGCAAAAGGAAAGACAGCAAAAACAACCACCCTTCAAACCCTCCTTTGCGCGCATGCGTCGCCGCAACCAAACAAATCGCACCATTCGCCGCCAGCAAAGAGAAAAACAAAAGCACATCATCGAAAATGTAATTGGCCGAGAAAATCAGCAAATAAATTAACAGCGTCACAACCAAAAACCCCGCCGTTGCAAAGGTCAAAATATTCTCCGCCGTATCATCTGCCGCAATATTAAAAAAGCTATGCGTCATCAGCAGCGCAAAAATCATACCGACATAAAGGAAGATAGCCAAAAAAGAGCCGGACATAATATCGCCCGTTAAAAACATGCCCTGCAATAGGTAATACAGCCCCGCCGCCGCCGCAAAATACCCACCCGCAAACAGCGCACTAGACCAACGCCGCAATACCGTCGTCAGGATAAAAAAGCCGATAACACCAATAAAGCCGGCCTTAACCAGATTGGACCGTAAATCCCCCACCCGCAAAGCATCCATAAAAAATTTCTGGCTAACCAATCGTGGCGCAAAACTATTCGTAAGGGTCCCCTCAAATTCCATATACATAACGATGGTATGTTCCTGCCCGCGCGGTAGGTTCAAGGCGATCCCCGTGCCATGTATCGCATCCCCGCCACTATCGCTCTGCTCACCGAATTGTTTGATGATAACGTGATTGGCACTGGTGTTACGCACATATAGGCGTTGAATTAAGCCTTGTCGCCCGTCCAAAACATCGCCAAAATCCAACAGCCAATTATCTGTATCGCTATCATTCTTTACGCGAAACACCATCCAAAGTGGCGCGTTTTTCATGCCGGTATGCAAGATTTTTGTCGCCGCCTCATTCGGCATAAAACCAGCAAAGCGCTCCAAAATCATGCGCTCTGAATATTTCCGGTCCGGATCCTGCATCTCAAAGAGGTGCGAGGGTAAAGGAAATACGATATCCGCCCGATTTAAAACAAGGCTCTGCTGCGCATATGATGGCGCAGGGCAAAGGCAAAGCACAAACATAGCCAGCGCAAACAAGGAAAACCCGCGCTTGCATAAAGTCCGTGCGCCCGAAGCAGGGCTGTCATATTGCTTTACAAACATATCTTAC
>JBOEFZ010000031.1:0-1490 GCA_050633165.1 Alphaproteobacteria bacterium
AATGTGTTGCTTGTGATTGGGGCAACGGCGGTGCTTGTGCCGCTTGTGGCTACGGCGCCGGCGATTAAGAAGGATTTGGTGATGATGTTGGCCGCGACCGTGTTGATGGGCGGTTTGATGGTGATGGGGGAGATTGGGCGGATCGCGGGGTTTGGGATGATTGCTATCCTCGCGGCGTATGTGTTTTTTCAATATCGTATGGCGATGGCGGGCGATGTTCCGCCTGATGCCGAGGATGAGGCGGGTGAGGCGGAATTTGTAAAGCCGATTTATGCGTACGGGTTTTTGTTGCTCGGGCTTGCGGCGATTGCGCTGGGGGCGGAGTTTTTGGTGCGCGGTGCGAAGGAAAGTGCGGGGATTATCGGTGTGCCGGAGGCGGTTGTGGCGCTGAGTGTGATTGCGCTGGGGACTTCGTTGCCGGAGCTTTCGACCTGTATTATCGCCGGACGGCGGGGGCATAGTGATATTGTGCTTGGGAATATTATTGGATCGAATGTGTTTAATATTCTGATGATTCTTGGGGTGACGGCGATTATGAAGCCGATTTCTGTGGCGGCGTCGGCGCCGCAATTGGTGGATTTTGATATTTATGTTGTGGGGGCGAGCAGTTTGTTATTCGCGGGAATGGTGTTTGCGTTCGGGAAAATTACGCGCCCTGTCGGGATTGTTTTTTGTGCGGCGTATTTGGTGTATAATGTTTATATCTACGCGATGTATATAGGAGCGTGAAGCTATGGCTGATATTTTTGAGACGCAGTTTGAGGGGAAGGATATTGATGTTGAGGGGAATTTTGTTTCCCTTGGCGATGATCTGAATTTGATTGAAAAGAACCCGACTTTGCGCCGGATTGTGATTGGTGCGGGGTGGGATGATAATGCGTTTAATACCGATGCGTTGGATGCGGATATATCCTTGATTTTGGTTGATAAGAACGGGCAGACGCGGGTGGATGAGGATTTTGTTTTTTACAATTGTCCTGAGGCGTTGGATGGTGCGGTGCGGCATCATGGAGATAATCGTACCGGTGCGGGTGATGGGGATGACGAGAATATTTCGGTAGATTTGGAAGGTGTGCCGTTTGATGTGGTGCAGCTTTTGATCGTGCTTTCGATTTATAAAGGGTATGAGAAAGAGCAGAATTTGGAGATGCTGCGCAATGTGTATGTGCGCATTGTGAATGAGGATGATGGGACGGAGCTTGTCCGTTATAAGATGGATGGTGATTTGAAAGAGGCGGGGCAGACGGCCGTGTTGGCGGCGGCGGTGAACCGTGAGGGGCCGAAATGGCATTTTAAGCCGCTTTGTGATTTTGATGCGGGTGATTTGAGCGGGATTGCGGAGAAGCGCGGGTTGGTGATTGGGGCGCAATAATCGTTTTCTTTACGGTCTCACAGGTCTGCAAAGGCAATGTTCCTGCGCTTCCGGTGCTCACGTACCAAATGTACGCTGCGCGCCGGTTCTCGAAACATCACCTTTTCGACGGCTGTGA
>JBOEFZ010000032.1:0-5153 GCA_050633165.1 Alphaproteobacteria bacterium
CATCACCAATGACGGTTTTATGCTTATAAAATCCATCATAATTCACCGTGATCGCGCCGGCGGAGAAATTTACATCCGTGCCCATCTTCGTATCGCCGACATAGGCTAGATGATTAATTTTGCTACCCGCACCGATGGTGGATTTTTTAACCTCGACAAAATTTCCGATCCGGACATTTTCGCCAATATGCGTATCGGGGCGCAGACGTGCAAATGGGCCAATGCTTGCGCCGCTTTCGATATCGACGCCCTCGAAATGGCAAAAGCCTTTAATCGTTACATTTTCACCGACACGAACGCCTGCCCCGAAAATCACGCTCGGCTCAATCATTGTTCCTGCGCCAATTTGTGTGTCGTGGTGGAAATAAACGCTTTGTGGATCGACCATACGCACACCGTTCAATATTGCCCGCTCCCGCAATATATTCTGCGCTTTGGCTTCATGTTCGGTGAGTTGTAGGCGGTCATTCACGCCCCATGCCCCATTCCAACCTGTATGCACAACGTACGTTGCGACGCCGTCCTTCGCCACGATTTCGGGCAGATCAGTAAGGTAGAATTCTCCTTGTGCATTATCGTTCCCGATTTGCGAAATCCATTCGCCAAGCCGATCCGCAGGAACACAGTAATTTCCGGCATTACATATATTAATGCTACGTTGCGTATCGGTGCAATCGCGTTCCTCGATAATCGCTTTCAATGTTTGATCATCATTCAAAACCATCCGCCCGAGGCCATGCGGCGTATCGGTCGTAAAGCCCTGAACCGTTAGGTCGTCAGTAGCAATCAAGGCCTCCAACGCTTCCCGCGAAATCAGCGGCTCATCCCCCATCACGATCAAAACCTTACCCGAAAAACCATCCAGCATGGGCAACGCCGCCTTCACCGCGCCCGCTGTACCGTCCCGCACTTCTTGCACTGCTGTTTCATGTGGGGCGGCGGCTGCGGCCAATTCCGGCATGTCGGGGCCGATAACGATGATAATTTTATCGGGGTTCAGCCCCTCGCACGTCTCAATCAGCCAATTGATCATCGGCTTACCCGCCAAAGGATGCATGACTTTGGGGAGATCCGATTTCATTCGCGTGCCTTTACCCGCGGCGAGAATGACAATTCTAAGAGGCGTATTATTCATAGCCTTATATTTATGATATTTCGCGCCTAACGTACAGATTTTTATAGCGCTTTTAAAAACCCGTCATATAATCAGCCTATGCCCAATGTTATTGACCTGCTTGAAAAATTAATCGCCTGCCCTTCTGTTACGCCCGAGGATGCGGGGGCGCAGGAGATTCTTGCGGCGGAGCTGGATGCGCTCGGCTTTGAAATTCACCACCTGCCGTTTGAGGATGAAACGGGGCGCGTGCCCAACCTCTTTGCCCGTATCGGCAGCGCCGCGCCACATATATGTTTTGCCGGACATACCGATGTTGTCCCGCCGGGCGCGGCGGAACAATGGACATACGGCCCTTTCACCCCGACCATCAAGGATGGTGTGATCTATGGGCGCGGGGCGAGTGATATGAAGGGCGCAGTTGCGGCCTTTGTTGTCGCCGCTAAGGAGTATCTCGCGGGCAATACGCCCAAAGGTTCGATCAGCCTTCTCATCACGGGCGATGAAGAAGACATCGCGGTAAACGGTACGGTCAAGGTTTTGGAATGGATGAAGGATAACGGTCATACCCCCGATGTTGCCTTGGTCGGTGAGCCAACAAATCCCGCGCATTTGGGGCAAGAGATTAAAATTGGTCGCCGTGGGTCGCTTAACGGGACACTTACGGTTAAGGGAACGCAGGGGCATGTTGCCTATCAACATCTCGCCGATAATCCGATGCCGCGCCTTATTAAGCTCGCCGATGCGTTGGCGAGCCATAAATTTGATACGGGAAGTGAATTCTTCCCTCCCACCAATCTCGAGATTACCTCCATCGATGTGGGAAATGGCGCGAGCAATATTATCCCCGAAAAGGGCATAATCCGCTTCAATATCCGCTTTAACGATCAATGGAGCAGTACGAGTTTGAAAGCGAAGATTGCTGAGCTGTTAGAACAGACGGGTGCCCCCTATGACATCGAGTTTGAAGGCAACGCCGAGAGCTTCATCACAAAACCGGATGCATGGACACAATGCGTGCAAGGTGCCGTCACGGATATTGCCGGAAAAACGCCCGCCTATACCACCACGGGCGGCACATCGGATGCGCGTTTTATTTCCCAACATTGCCCGACAATCGAATGCGGCGCGGTAAATAACAGCATCCACCAGATTGATGAAAATGCAAAGGTGAGCGATCTCGAAGCCCTCGTGCAAATTTACCGCCGCGTCTTAGAGCGGTATTTTGCTTAACGCGCCACATTTCATATTATGAAAAATAATTTGCATTCTCCCCGAGGCAATGCTATAAACCCCGAACACATCATAAGGATAAGCCATGCTTCGTATCATACTCACACTTTTACTCATAACGCTCTGCGCACCGGCCACCGCGCAAGATATTTCGCGTGAGCTACAGCAGCTGAGCGCGGTAAACCGTATTAACCCGCTGCAAAATCCGGAATTTAGTCGTTCCGAAGATATTTTCGACCGCCGTGTCCTTGACCGCAAAAGCAAGGTCGTGGGCGAGGTTAAAGATATCCTTGTTCATAAAAACGGTTCTTTGGAAAGCATGGCGGTGGATTTTGATCGCTTGCGCCTCGGCGCGACTGTGTTCCTGAATTTCCGCCAAACTAGTATCCGTCCGCTTGATGATGCTTATGAATTGGCGATGGATGCGAATGAGCTGCGTGAATTTTACCCTAGCCTTCTTGCAAATATGGCAACGGCATCGGGGACGGAAGATGATGTTTACTCCACAAAACGCCTCAAAGGGATCGATGTCCGCAAAGCTTCGGGACGCAAAATTGGTGAGATCGAAGATATTTTATTCAGTGCAAATGGCGCGCGCGTCAGTGCGTTATTCGTTGAAATTACAAAAGGAACGCAGCGCGGCGAAACCATCGCCATCCCCTTCCGCAGTACGGAATTTAAAGAGCAATCCGGTCGCCTTTATGCAGAGGTTAGCGACACCCTCGCCGAGGCGGTTCTTACCCTTGCGGATGATTAATCCGGATAATCAACCCGCACCATATAAAGCCCCTCGGCAGGCGCAGTAGGGCCGCCGGCTTTGCGGTCTTTTGCCTCCAACGCGGCGCGTAAATCATCCGCGCTCCATTTCCCCTCCCCGACCATCACCAATGATCCGGCGATATTGCGCACCATGTGATGGAGGAAGGACATTGCCTCAACCTCGATGAGGATTTCTTGTGTGCCTTTGGTGGTTTCGAAACCCTGCACGGCAATGCGATCAAGCGTACGGATCGGATTTTTTGCCTGACATTCGGAATCGCGAAAGGTGGAAAAATCATGCTGTCCTAATAAGATCTGCGCGGCCTCATGCATCGCCATGGCATCGAGGGGGCGCAGAATATGCCACGCCAAACCTTTATCCAGCGTCAAAAATGCCTGCCGGTTAATAATGCGATAGACGTAGAGCTTATTCTTTGCGGCAAAGCGTGCATTGAAGTCCGGCGCGACAATTTGCGCATCCAAAACCGCGATTGGCGCGGGGCGGAGATGGGCGTTTATGGCTTTTACAATCTCGAACGGCTCCATCTGTTTTGTGAAAGGGGCAAAATCCACATGGGCCACTTGCCCGCGCGCATGCACCCCCGCATCCGTGCGTCCGGATGCGGTTAGCTCGGGGCGTTGCCCTGAAAAGGCGAAGATTGCATCCTCAATCGCGCCTTGGATTGTCGGTAATTCCGGCTGTTTCTGCCAGCCATAATACTCCGTTCCTTTATATTCGATGGTGAGGGCGTAACGTGTTGCGGTCATGTGATGACCTCACCAATGTTAACGTAGCCTCCATTGAGTGCGGAGGCGAAATCCATGGGTTTCTTTCCGGCAGGTTGCAGGGTTTTGATTTGTAAAATACTGCCGCCGCCGCACGCAATTGTGCCGGATTTATCGATGATTGTTCCGGCGGATTTTTCGGTGGTTTGATCAGTAAGAATGGCGGATTTGATTTTGAAATTATCCGTATATGTCCCCGGCCATGGGTTGAGCGCGCGGATTTGACGGTCGATGTTGGTGGCGCTATCGCTCCAATTAATCTTGCCGTCGGTTTTTTTGAGTAAGGGTGCGTAGGTCGATTGGCTATCATCTTGGGGCGTTGCGGCGATTTTCCCATCGGTGACAAGTGTTTCGAGCACTTGCACAATCATCTCGCCGCCCATATTGGATAGTGCGTCATGGAGGCTTTGTGCGTTGGTGTCCGGTGTAATTGCAATTTCTCTGCGGGCGATTTCAGGGCCGGTATCTAGCCCCTCATCCATTTGCATCAGGCTAACGCCGCTTTTCTCATCGCCTTTCCAGATTGCATGTTGGATTGGGGATGCGCCGCGCCAGCGGGGGAGGAGGGAGGCATGGATGTTAATGCAGCCGTGTTTCGGCGCATCCAAAACCGCGCGCGGCAGGATAAGGCCATAGGCCGCGACGACCGCGACGTCAACGTCAAGGGCGGCGAATTCCGCCTGCGCTTCTGCTGATTTTAAGGATTTGGGATGAAAGACGGGAATATCATGTGCCTCGGCATATTCATGCACGGGCGATTTTTGCACCTTATGCCCGCGCCCTTTTGGTCTGGGCGGTTGGGTATAGACGCATGTGATCGTATGCCCCGCTTCATACAACGCCTTAAGCGCCGGAACAGCAAAATCCGGTGTTCCCATATAAGCGATTTTTAGCGTCTTACCCATCTTTTAAAGTATGTTCTGCTTTTTCATTTTTTCAATCTTTTTTAAGATCATGTTGCGTTTGAGCGATGAGAGATAATCGATAAAAAGAACACCGTTCAAATGATCAATCTCATGTTGCACACAATGGGAGAGAAGCTCGGTCGCCTCCAGCTCCGCATCTTTACCGTTATAATCGGTGTATTTCACACGCACCAAAGCGGGGCGTTCGACTTCCGCATATTGACGGGGGATGGAGAGGCAACCCTCTTCCATTACGCTCATCTCTTCGGATTCATGGATAATCTCGGGGTTTACCATGCAAATTGGGTTAGCTTCCTCGCCATCATCGCGGCGGGCGAGATCCATGACCAAAACCC
>JBOEFZ010000033.1:0-23152 GCA_050633165.1 Alphaproteobacteria bacterium
ATTTTATGAGTCCGCTACCTAAGTGATCTTTCGAGACGCCTTAAAAAAAGCATTTCTTTGTCTTCTTTGTATTGTTCTTGTTCATCTTCAGGAACAAGACTATTTAAAAATAATGTCTTAATTCCTTCAAAGCCAACCTCTTCTTTGCAAAAGCCTTCCATGTGCCACGCGAATAAACGAATTGCATTTACTAAATCTTGGTAAGTTATTTGACTAACGCTATCAAAATTTATTGATAGCCCCTCTATAACCAATGGTTCGTAGGTATCGGGTTTTGTATCTGTCACAAACGCAAAGTCCGTAAATCCTTTTTCGTTATCAGCTTCAATAATTAGGTTTGCAATATCTTCCTTATCTTCTGTTTCCGTAAGAACAGAGGTGGGGCCGAAAATTGTTAATTGATTATCATATGAGTCAACTGCGCAATTTTGATCAAATGTATCACTTCTCTGTGCGATGGCATCAATTGCATCCCTGAAATGATGCATTAGCGCTATTTGTAATTTTATACTCGGACTTTTTGCTGTCATGCTCGGGTAATGAAGGTCTTTTAAAAATATGTCAATAAAATAATATGTGGCTAATCCCTTAGAACCCTTTGTGCTTCACGTGTTCTTGGTGTTAAACAGTATGTATGAGTGAAAATATATTGCCTGAAGATCATAATGTTTTAGACCAGCCGTTTGGGGAGATATTGTCCGAGCGGTATTTGAATTATGCGTTGTCGACGATTATGTCGCGCTCGCTCCCCGATGTGCGGGACGGGATGAAGCCGGTGCATCGGCGGTTGATGTATGCGATGTATCAGCTCAAGCTGAATCCCAATAATGCGCCGAAGAAATCCGCGCGGGTGGTCGGGGATGTGATTGGTAAGTTTCACCCGCATGGTGATACGGCCGTTTATGATGCGATGGTGCGGCTTGCGCAGGATTTTGCGCAGCGTTATCCGCTTGTCGACGGGCAGGGGAATTTCGGGAATATTGATGGCGATAATGCGGCGGCGATGCGGTATACGGAGGCGCGGCTGACGGATGTTGCGCTCTTGTTGCTGGACGGGATTGAGGAGGATGCGGTTGATTTTCGTCCGACTTATGATGGGTCGGAGAATGAGCCGGTTGTCCTGCCCGGGGGATTTCCGAATTTGCTGGCGAATGGGTCGAGCGGGATTGCGGTGGGGATGGCGACATCTATTCCGCCGCATAATGTCGAGGGGCTTTGCGATGCGATGCTTACGATGCTGGATCGGGATTGTGAAGTCGCAGAATTGGTTCAACATGTGGGTGGGCCGGATTTCCCTACGGGCGGAACTCTTGTGGAAGATCAAGGGGATATCGTAAAGGCTTATGAAACCGGACGAGGGTCATTTCGGGTCAGGGCGAAGTGGGAGCGTGAGGATTTGGGGCGCGGCATGTATCAGATTGTCGTGTCGGAAATTCCCTATCAGGTGCAAAAATCGAAATTGATCGAGAAGATTGCGGATTTGATCCATGCGAAGAAATTGCCGATGCTGGATGATGTTCGGGATGAGAGTGCGGAGGATGTTCGCCTGATCCTTGTGCCGAAGAGCAAGAATGTCGAGCCGGAATTATTGATGGAGGCGTTGTTCCGCAATACGGATCTGGAGAACCGCTTTAGCCTGAATATGAATGTGTTGGATAATGGTTTGGTGCCGCGTGTCATGAACCTTAAAGAGGTGTTGCAGGCGTGGATGGATCATCAGCAAGTTGTGTTGGTGCGGCGCGCGCAATTTAGGCTTGAGAAGGTTTTGCACCGGTTGGAGGTTTTGGCCGGATATTTGATTGTTTATCTGAATATCGATGAGGTGATCCGCATTATCCGGTTTGAGGATGAGCCGAAGGTGGAATTGATGAAGGCGTTTGGGCTTTCGGAGGTTCAGGTTGAGGCGGTTTTGAACCTTCGTTTGCGTCGCTTGCATAAGCTTGAGGAAGTGGAAATCAAGGCTGAGCATGATAAATTGAGCGAGGAGCGTGATGCGCTTGAGACGCTTATCGGGTCAGAGGCGCGTCAGTGGACGCGGATCAAGAAGCAGATACAGGCATTGAAGAAGCAGTTTGGTGGCGATACGGAATTGGGCGCGCGGCGGACTGTTCTTGGCTGTGCGCCTGCGCCGATTGCGGTGGATCTGGATGCGGCGATGATCGAGAAAGAGTCGATTACGATTATATGCTCGGCGCAGGGTTGGATTCGCGCGATGAAGGGGCATGGTGTTGCGATTGCTGACCTTAAGTATAAGGACGGGGATAAGGGGCGCTTTGTGATTGAGGCGCAGACGACGGATAAGCTGCTTGTCTTTGGCACGAATGGGCGGTTTTATACGGTTGGTTGCGATAAATTGCCGCCGGGGCGGGGCTTTGGCGAGCCGTTGCGGATTATGGTTGATTTGCCCAATGATGTGCAGGTTGCGGCGATGCGTCTGCATCGGGAGGGGCAGAAGCTGCTTGTGGCGGCAAATACGGGTCATGGGTTCATTGTGAAGTCAGAGGATGTTTTGGCGCAAACCAAGAGTGGGAAACAGGTTTTGAATGTTTCGGGTGATGCGGTTGCGGCGCTTTGTAAGCCTGTTGACCCGACGCATGACCATGTGGCGGTGATTGGGAAAAACCGGAAGATGCTTGTGTTCGCGCTTGAGGAGCTGCCCGAGATGGGGCGCGGTAAGGGCGTGATTTTGCAGAAATACAAGGATGGCGGGATTTCGGATGTGAAGTCATTTGCGATGGAAAGCGGTTTGGAATTTAAATATGGTAGCGGGACGACTGTACCGGAGGATATCACCCCTTGGGTCGGGAAACGCGCAAGCGCCGGACGGTTGCCGCCGAATGGGTTTCCGAAGAATAACCGGTTTGATTAAATTTTAACAGCTCTTCACGATTTTACAGGTCTGCAAATGCCCCCTTTTTGCGCTTCCGCGCCTCACGTACAAAATGTACGCTGCGGTGCGGTTCTCAAAAGCGTGCATTTTCGACGGCTGTAAAATTGCGAATAGCCGTCAAAATTACAGCCTAACCAAATAACAATGATTCAAAAAAACGTCATTCCGGAGGCAAGCCGAAGGCTTGCTTAAACATCCGGAATCCACATGCGAGCTTCGAAGAAGCTCACTTTGCCAGATCCCCGCTGTTTAAGCACTTCTTCGAAGTGCCGCGGGGATGGCAATCATTGTTATTTGGTTAGGCTATATATTTTTAATTGATGGTTTGTTCGGTAGGGGGGGGTGCATTGTGTGGTTTTTAAAACCCGCCTGAATACCCGCCGGTTTGGCTGGCCCAGAAGCGTTCCAGGAGTTTTAGGGTTTCGTTGAGTTCGCGTAGGCGTTCGTCGTTGATTTCGGTGCCGGAGATTTGGCTTTCTTGGCGGTCGAACATTTCGGAGATTATTTTTTTGAGTTCCAGCCCTTTTTCAGAGAGTTTTACGCGGATGGAGCGTTTGTCGTGGACGGAGCGTTGTTGTTCGAGGTAGCCGTTTTCCACCATTTTTTTCACGTTATAGGAAACGTTTGATCCGAGGTAGTAGCCGCGGATTGTGAGTTCGCCAACGGTGAGCTCGTCATCGCCGACATTATAGAGAATCATGCTTTGGACATTGTTGATGTCTTGGATGTTCTTTTTATCCAATTCGACCTTTAATACATCCAGAAAGTGGCGGTGGAGGCGCTCTATCAGTTGGATGGATTCATAGTAGGGTGTTGGTATCACGGCGTGTTTGCTCCAAATCGTTATTTCAGATGGATAAGTTTGAAGGGCTATAGATATAAAATCAATAGGCTTGTTTTATGCGCTTGATTTGGGGTAGGCGCAGGGACTATGTTTGGCGAGCTATAGGGAGCGAAAAGATATGATAAAGTCTGTTGTTAGAATGCGTCGTTTGCGGAAAAGTCCTTGGATTCGGGATATGGTGGCGGAGCATCATTTGCGGGTCAGTGACCTTATATTGCCCCTCTTTGTGACCGAGGGTGAGGGCGTGCGGGAGGCGGTTTCGTCTTTGTCGGGGGTGGAGAGACGGTCAATTGATTTAACGATTGAGGTGGTTAAGGGGGCGCGGGATTTGGGGATTCCGGCGATTGCGTTATTTCCGGTTACGCCGATTGAGGCGAAGCGTGAGGACGGGGCGGAGGCGTATAATCCGGATAACCTGATCTGTCGGGCGATTGCGGCGATTAAGCGGGGCGTGCCGGATATCGGGATTATTACGGATGTGGCGCTTGATCCGTATACGACCCATGGGCATGACGGGGTTTTGTCGGATGCGGGCGAGATTTTGAATGACGAGACGCTCGGGATTTTGTGTAAGCAGGCGGTGGTGCAGGCGGCGGCGGGGGCGGATGTTATTGCGCCGTCGGATATGATGGATGGGCGGGTGGCGGTTATTCGTGAGGCGCTTGATGAGGCGGGGTTTACGGATGTTTCCATTCTTTCTTATGCGGCGAAATATGCGTCGTGTTTTTATGGGCCGTTTCGGGATGCGGTGAGTTCTTCGGGGGCGCTTAAGGGGGATAAGAAGACGTATCAGATGAATCCGGCGAATAGTGATGAGGCGTTGCGGGAGGTGGCGTTGGATATTGATGAGGGGGCGGATATGGTGATGGTCAAGCCCGGTTTGCCTTATCTGGATATTGTGCGGCGCGTGCGGGAGGAATTTGCAATGCCGACATTTGCGTATCATGTGAGTGGTGAGTATGCGATGTTGCGCGCGGCGGCGGGGAATGGGTGGCTGGATTATGAGGCGGCGTTGATGGAGACGCTATTGTCATTTAAGCGTGCGGGGTGTGATGGGATTTTGACTTATGGGGCGATGGATGCGGCGAAAATTTTAGAGACTGCTCGTTAATTGCGATACATGGGCTGCAAATAACATTTTTCTGTACTTCCAGTGCTCACGTACGAAATGTACGTGCTATAGGCGGTGGGGCGCCGGTTCTCGAAAAACGCCATTTTCGCCGCATTTCTCCTTATTAACGAACCGTCTCTAAAGTCTTAACTTTATGCTGCATTTTGTGGTAAGCTTAGGAATTACTGCGTCGTTTTAATCCTTAACGCCTTTATCCTTATATGAGCAACGATACTATTAAAGAACAGCGGGATCGCTTTGTCGCCTTTGCTTTTGCATCGGCGGATTTGTTCGTTGAGGCGGATGCGGGGGATAAGATTGTTTATGCGCAAGGGGCGGTTAATACGCTGACGGGGACGGATGAGGATCTGTTGATCGGGAAGAATTGGTTGCAGTTATTTGCGCCGAAAGACCATTCGAAATTGATAGAGATGCAGGATGCGGCGAAGGCGGCGATGCGCTGTGGGCCTTTGGTTGTGGAGCTGTCTAAGGAGATTGATGCGGATCGTAAGGCGGTTGTGACGGCGATCCGGATGCCGGGGGTGCATGGATTTTATCTGACGATTGGGGTGAGTGATTTGGAGGCGGATGTGTTGGATGTATTCGCGCAGATGAATGCTGCGCCGTCGTCGTCTGCACCGAAAGAGGCGGTGGTTGATGTTGTGGAGGAGGTTGTTGAAGCTGTGCCAGAACCTGCAACGGAGGTTGCGGATGAAGTGGCTGATGTTGACGCTTTGGAAGATATTGTGGGGGAAGAGGCAGATGTTCCTGTGGCCGAGGCGGTTGAGGAAGAGCCGGCTGCGCCGCAGATTATATATACGAAGGATGATTTGATCGGTGATGCGGAGAAGGCGTTTGCCTTTGCCAAGGGGTATGATGTTGATGCCAAGGTGACGGTGTTTGATTTCGGGCAGCCGGAGGATATCGATGATGCGCAATGGGCGGAAATTATCGGGCAGATCAGTATGGAGTTGCGCGCGCAATCAATTGCGGGCGAGGCGGCAGCGCAGATTACGGAGAATAGTTTCAGTGTTATCCATGATGGGGAAACCACCGCCGAGGATATGCAAGCGCGGATCGAGGATATTATCGAGGCGTTTCGTGATGCGGGCGAGGGCGAGGATTTTGTGTTTGAAATTGCGTCAAAGACGATTGATTCCGATATTGCGGATATGGAGGTCGAGGATGCGGCGCGGGCGCTTCATTATACGATTAATGATATCGAGAAAAAGGGTGTTGATACCTCAATTGATGGATTGAAAAATGGCTATAAGACTTTGGTTGAAAGCAATAAACAGAAGTTGCGGGAGCTTGAGAATATTATCGAGCGGGTTGATTTTGATTTGTTTTTTCAGCCGATTGTGGATTTGAAATCGCGGGAGCTGGATCATTATGAGGTGTTTAGCCGATTTAAGGATGGTCCGACACAAGAATGGATTATGTTCGGGGAAGATACCGATTTAATTGCGAAGTTTGATTTGGCGGTGGTCGAGCGAGTGATGAACTTTATTCATTATAAGGCGGGGACGACGCGGCGGAAGTTCTCGATTAATCTGTCGTGTAAGTCGTTAGAGAGCGAAGAGTTTTTTGATGCGTTGCTGGAGCAGCTCGAGGAACGGGATTTGAGAGACCGGATCATGTTTGAATTGATTGATTCAACGCATGTGAAGGATACATCGAAGGCGACGATTTTCTTTAGCCGTTTGAAAAATGAGGGTTATGACATCTTGCTTGATGATTTTAGTGGAGAGGACAAGTCTCTTGCGATTCTTGATGGGATGGATGTTGATTTTGTGAAACTGGATGGGCGTTTTACACGGCTTTTGACGCAATCGGAGACAGATGCGGATGCGGTGAAGGCGTTGGTGGATGCGTGTCGGGATTTGAAAACACCGGTGATTGCGGAATTTGTCGAGACGCAAGAGCAGCTTGATGCGCTTGTTGCTTTGGGGATTAGGCTCGGGCAGGGGTATTTTTTGGGTGAGCCTACGAATAAGCCGGATTATGTGCCATCGGTTTAAAATGGTTGTTGATCACTCTCATCTAATTGTTGCGATTGGCTGTGAAAGCACGCATACTTTTGAGGCGTGAATCTCTTTCATGCTGTCCTGTTTTGAGTTTTTAACCCTGTACGCCTTTTTACATTAAGGATTTTGATCACGCTATGAAGTTTGTTGGTATTCTTGGTATTTTCGTTTGTACGTTTGGTGGCCTTTTGATTGCTATGCATTTTTATATTCCCGGGTTTATGAAGCTGATGACGCTTGTTATCACTGCGCTTCCCGGGGAGTTTGTGATTATTATGGGCTGTGCGTTTTCGGCGTTTTTGATCGGGAATAGCATGGAGGTGATTAAGGGCTGCGGGAAGTATTTGGGTGCGTTGGCCAAGCCGGCGGCTTATGATAAAGATGATTATATGGAGTTGCTCTCCATGTTGTTTACCGTGTTCAAATTGGCACGGACGAAGGGGTGGCTCGCGCTTGAGGCGCATGTTGAGAACCCGCATGAGAGTGATTTGTTCGGGCAGTTTCCGAAGTTTCAGCATAACCATCATGCGCTTGTGTTTTTGTGTGATTATTTGCGGATTATCTCGCTCGGGAATGAAAATGCGTTTGAGCTTGAGGCGTTGATGGATCAAGAGATTGAGACGATCGAGCATCATGAAAATCACCCTGGACATGCGGTGCAGCATATGGCGGATGGTATTCCGGCGCTCGGGATCGTTGCGGCGGTTTTGGGGGTGATTAAAACCATGTCGGCGATTAGTGAGCCGCCAGAGGTTTTGGGTAAGATGATTGGTGGTGCGCTTGTTGGGACGTTCCTCGGGGTTTGGATTGCGTATGGTATGGTTGGGCCGATTGCCAGTGCGATGACCGCGAAGGCGGAGACGGAAGTGATGTATTATAAGGCGATTAAGATCGGGATGATTGCGTTTTTGAATGGTGCCGCGCCGCAGGTGGCGGTGGAGTTCCCGCGCAAGTTCCTCTCGCATGATGTGCAGCCGAGCTTTGCCGAGTTGGAAGATCATTTGAATGAACTTCCGGCGCCGGGTTGATTATGAATTGGACAGGTCTGCAAATTGCCGTTTCTTCAAAAATACTCCTCATGTACCATATGTACACTGCGTCGCATTTTTGAAGAAGCCGACAATTTTCGACGGCTGTCGAATTCATAATTTAAAGGATTACTAGGAGTTTTTTGTGGCGGACGATGAGAGTGGCGGCGAACAGCCGATAGTCATTAAAAAGATTGTAAAAGGCGGCGGGCATCATGGTGGTGCGTGGAAGGTTGCCTATGCCGATTTCGTGACGGCGATGATGGCGTTCTTTTTGTTGATGTGGCTGCTCAATGCGACGACGGAGGAGCAGAAGAACGCGATTTCCAATTATTTTGACCCGAGCGCGCCGAAAGTTTCGGATAGCGTGAGTGGTGCGGGCGGTGTTATGGGCGGGACGAGCCTTGCGACCGAGGGGGCGATGGTCTCCAATGTGCAGCCGATTACGCAGCCTACGCCGACGGGGACGAGCGGTAGTGCGATGAATTCTTCGCATTCAACGAATGAGGGGAGCAAGGCGAAGCAGGAAGATGTGGAGGTGTCTGAAGATGACGTAGAGGCCGCGGCGCAGCGAGCGATTGAGCAAGCCGAGGAAGAGATCAAGCAAGAAGAGGAGCAGAAGTTAGAGGAGATTAAAGACGCGATTGAAGAGGCGGTGGCGAGCAATCCTGCGCTGAAGGAATTGGCGGAGAATTTGATTGTTGAAATGACGCCGGAGGGGTTGCGGATTCAGGTGGTGGATGCCGAAGGACGGGCAATGTTCCCGTCCGGTTCGGCGCGGATGTATCAAAAGACCAAGGCGCTTATGCAACAAATGGCGAAAATTATCGAGGGCGTGCCGAATGAGGTTTCCATTCGCGGGCATACGGATGGGACGCCCTATGGTAAGGGTGCGAGCTATACTAACTGGGACCTTTCGAGCGATCGGGCGAATTCCTCTCGCCGTATGCTCGAGGAGGGTGGTATTCCGGCGGGGCGCATTAATAATGTTGTGGGTAAGGCGGATACGGAGCATCTTTTGCCCGATGATCCGACCAATGCGCGGAATCGGCGGATTAGTATTGTGCTGCTTAAGGAAGAGATTACCGATCCTGACGCGTTGAAGAAGAAGGCCGAGGCGCGCGCGAAGAAGAAGGCGAATGCGGCGAAGGCTAAGGCTATGCCCGAGAAAGGTGCACCGAAATTACCGTCGAAGAATGATCTGCCGAAATTTCCGTTGGAACGTAAGGGCGGCGCTTCCGATACACCTTCTATCCCCGTGCCGGAAAGTCAGGATTTCGAGCGGAGTGAAGGGGATGTTAGTTTTCCTTGAGGGAGTGAATGTATGAGCAAGGAAATATTAGCGGGGCGGGAGGTTATACTCGAATTTCATCCGATTGGGGCGTATGTGAAGGTGAGTGCGATGGATGTGGCGAGCTTGACCGAAATTTCTATTCAAGGGCCTGCGAATGCATCGGAGCAGGTGTTGAAGAATAATGCGTTGAAGCGGTTGGAATATGTTTTGCGAAAGAAGGGCTTGATATCTTAGGGCGCAAGGCACTATATATTGTGCCATGAGTGATGATAAGCGGATAGCGATAGCGTGTGATCATGGTGGCTTTGACCTTAAGGAAGAGGTCAAGGCGCGGTTTTCTTCGTATGAATGGTTGGATTTGGGGTGTGATGGTGCGGATTCTGTTGATTATCCCGATTATGGTGCGAAGCTGGCGGATGCTATTGCGGCGGGAGATGCGCCGCGCGGGATATTGATTTGCGGGACGGGGATCGGGATTTCGATTGCGGCGAACCGGAATAAGGCTGTGCGGTGTGGGCTGTGTACGGATACGACGATGGCGCGGTTAACGCGGGCGCATAATGATGCGAATGTTTTGGCGCTCGGGGCGCGGATTGTGGGTGTTGAGGCGGCGATGGATATTGTCGAGACATTTTTGAATACGGAGTTTGAAGGCGGACGGCATCAAAGACGGGTGGATAAGTTGAAATAATTTACGCGGAGGAGCGGGGTTTCGGAGTTTTTTAGTTTTATATTTTTAAATATTAAAACTCCGTTCCTCTGATACTCCGCGTATATATAGGAAAGGAAAAAATAAAATGAGCAATGCAGTAGTAAAGGAAGAAGCGATGAGTGACGTTGAAGGTTTTTTTGTGAATGATTTGGCGGTGGTTGATGCCGAGATTAAAGAAGCGGTTGATAATGAGCTGAACCGTCAGCAAACGCAGATTGAGTTGATTGCGTCCGAGAATATTACGTCGAAAGCCGTGATTGATGCGCAGGGAACTGTGTTTACGAATAAATATGCCGAAGGCTATCCTGGTCGCCGTTATTACGGCGGGTGTGAGTTTGCCGATGTTGTCGAAAATCTGGCGCGGAATCGGGCGAAGGAATTGTTTGGTGCGAAATACGCGAATGTGCAGCCAAACTCAGGCTCGCAGGCGAACCAAGGGGTTTATACTGCGCTGCTTCAACCTGGTGATACGATTTTGGGGATGAGTTTGGCGGCGGGTGGTCATTTGACCCATGGTGCGGCGCCTAATCAATCCGGTAAGTGGTTCAATGCGGTTCAATATGGTGTTCGGAAAAGCGATAATCTGCTTGATTATGATGAGGTTGAGCGCCTTGCAAAAGAGCATAAGCCGAAGATGATTGTGGCGGGTGCGTCGGCTTATCCGCGTCAGATTGACTTTGCACGCTTCCGCGAGATTGCGGATAGTGTGGGCGCTTATTTGCTGGTTGATATGGCGCATTATGCGGGTTTGATTGCGGGTGGTTCTTATGATTCTCCTGTGCCGCATGCGCATGTGACCACGACGACGACGCATAAGACTTTGCGTGGGCCGCGTGGCGGGATGATTTTGACCAATGATCTGGATATCTTTAAGAAGATCAATTCGGCGATTTTTCCGGGCATTCAGGGCGGGCCGTTGATGCATGTTATTGCGGGTAAGGCGGTTGCTTATAAAGAAGCGTTGAAGCCGGAGTTTAAAGATTATGCGAAGGCGATTGTTGATAATGCGCGTATTTTGGCGGAAACGTTGAAGAATGGCGGGGCGGATATTGTTTCTGGTGGAACAGACTCGCATATCGTTCTTGTTGATCTTCGTCCGAAAGGTTTGACGGGTAAGGATACGGAAGAGGCGTTGGAGCGTGCGGGGATGACCTGTAACAAAAACGCGGTTCCGTTTGACCCCGAGCCGCCGATGGTGACATCCGGTGTACGTCTTGGGACGCCTGCGGCGACGACACGCGGCTTTGGTCCGGCGGAGTGGAAGCTGGTTGGTGAGTATATGATTGAAGTGCTTGATGGCTTGAAAGCCAATGGCGTTGAAGGTAATGGCGAGGTTGAGGCCGCGGTTAAGGCTAAGGTTGAGGCCTTGTGTGCTAGATTCCCTATCTACCCCACTTTGTAGGAGTAAGCTATGAAATGTCCCTTTTGTGGACATGAAGAGACGCAGGTGAAGGATTCGCGTCCGGCGGAGGATCATTCGGCGATCCGGCGGCGGCGTGAATGCCCTAGCTGTGAGCAGCGTTTTACCTCGTTCGAGCGGGTGCAGCTCAGGGAGATGACTGTTCTTAAGGAAGGTGGGCGGAAGCAGCCTTTTGACCGTGATAAGGTCATTAAATCCATGCAGATTGCTTTGCAAAAGCGCCCTGTTGAGCTGGACGTGATTGAGAAGGCAGCGAGTGAGATTGTTCGTAATCTCGAGGCGCGGGGTGAGGCGGAGATTAAGTCCGGCTTGATTGGTGAAGAGGTGATGAAGGTTATGCCGGATTTGGATACGATTGGGTATATCCGTTATGCCTCTGTTTACAAGGATTTCCGTGAGCCGAGCGATTTCAATGCGTTCGTGGAAGATATCAAGAAAATTCAGGCAAAAGGGCGCTAATGCTTAGTGTCGACGAAGCTTATATGAAGATGGCGCTAGCGGTGGCGTCGGACGGGGTGGGGCGTGTTTGGCCTAATCCGGCGGTTGGTTGCGTTATTGTGAATGATGGTGTTGTTGTCGGGCGTGGGCGGACGGCGGATGGGGGACGGCCACATGCGGAGGCGGCGGCGCTTGAGATGGCGGGCGCGCGGGCGAAGGGGGCGGATGTTTATGTTACGCTTGAGCCGTGTGCGGAGCGTGGGCGTGATGAATCTTGTTGTGATAAGTTGATTGCGGCGCAAGTCGGGCGGGTCATTGTGGCGTGTCATGACCCTAATCCTGTTGTTTGTACTAAGGGCATTGCAAAGCTAGAGGCTGCGGGCATTCAGGTTGATTTTGGTGTGTGTGAGGAGGAGGCGATTGCGGCGCATCAGGGGTTCTTTTTGCGGGTCACGGACAACCGTCCATTTGTGTGCTTGAAGCAAGCGGTGTCGCATGATGGGATGATTGCGGCGGGGAAAGGGGAGCGGACGCAGATTAGCGGGCATGATGCGCAGGTCTATGTGCATACGCTGCGATCAACCTATGATGCCATTGCGGTCGGGGTGAATACGGTTTTGGTGGATGATCCGATGTTGAATGTGCGGCTCGCGGGGGAGGAGCACTCGATTGTACGGGTGGTGTTTGATAGTGATTTGCGTACGCCGGTGGGTAGTCGGTTGGTGCAGACTGCACGGGATGAGGCGGTTTGGGTGGTTTATAAGAGTGCGCCCACGGCGGCGTGTGATGCGCTTGAAGATGCGGGTGTAAAGCTTATTCAGAGCGGTGGGTGCGTTCGTTCGGCGCTTCATGCGTTGGCGGAGGCAGGGCTGACGCGGTTGCTTGTGGAGGGCGGGGCGCGGCTGCATCATTCGTTTGTGCAAAGCGGCATGTATGACGAGGTGCAGATCATTAAATCGCCACGCGTTCTTGGTGAACAGGGTGTGCGTGCGGCGGAGATGCTGTTTGATGTGTTGGATTTAAAAGAAACGCATGCTTTGGGTGAGGATTTGCTAGAAGTTTATACCAAAAGCGGCTAATTAATATGCGTCATTGCATGGTTCATCCATGTTATGGCGATGATGGTATAGGAAACGAAATGTTCACAGGATTAATTCAGGATATTGGGATTGTGCGCTCCATTGATAAAAATGGGGATTGGCGGATTGTTATTCAAACCGGCATGGATATGGCGCGGCATGCGATTGGTGCGTCGATTGCGTGTTGTGGCTGTTGTCTTACGGTGGTGGCGAAGGGGGATGACTGGTTTGCGGCGGACGTATCGCAGGAAAGCCTGTCCAAGACGAATATCGGGAATTGGGATGTCGGGACGCGGATTAACCTTGAGCCTTCGCTTTGCCTTGGGGATGAGATTGGCGGGCATATTGTATCGGGGCATGTTGATGGTTTGGCGGAATTGATCGATGTCAAAGAAGATGCGGATAGTTATCGGTTATCTATTCGTGTGCCGGATGATTTTGCGGGATATGCGGCATCGAAGGGGTCGATTGCTCTGGATGGTGTTTCTTTGACGGTGAATGAGGTTGATGGCGATGTGTTCGGGGTGAATATTATTCCGCATACTTGGGAGCATACAAATCTATCGGATCGTAAGGTTGGGGATCGGTTGAATTTTGAGGTTGATATGTTGGCGCGGTATGTTGCGCGGCAATTAGAAGTAAGAGGTTAATATGAGCAAGAAAATAGCGGTTTTGGCGGGGCAGTGGCATGAAAAGGTTGTGGATTCAGCTGTGCAGTCTTTTATATCCGAGATGGGCGCGGGCTATGAGATTGATGTGATTAAGGTTCCGGGGGCGCTTGAGGTGCCATTGGCGGGGAAGGTTGCGTTTGAGCGGGGCTATGACGCCGCCGTTGGGATTGCGTTGGTGGTTGATGGCGGGATTTACCGGCATGAATTTGTGGCGCATACGGCGCTTCAGAGCATGTTGGATGTATCGATGGCGGCGGGCAAACCGTTCTTGTCTGTTGTGATATCACCGCAAAAATTCCGTGAGGGAAATGCCGAGGATGAGGCGTGGTTTGCGGGTCATTTTGTGATTAAAGGGCAAGAAGCGGCGAATGCGTGTGCAGATATGCTTGATTTGTTGCCGAAAATCGGGTCTTAATACGCGCGTGATTAAGAAAGACTCTCCATCTCATGTAAAGGCTTATGCGGCGCGGCTTCTCGCAGTGCAGGCGTTTTATCAGGTTTCTCAAAATCGTAGCGCGATTAAAACGGTGTATCAAGAATATCTGGATCATCGTTTGAAAGCCGAGGAGGATGGGGAGGAGGCCGTGCAGCCGGATGCGAAATTGTTCAAATTGGTTTTGTATGGGACGCATGAACGGTTTGTTGAGCTGGAGTCTATTGTTTCGGCTAATCTTAAAAAAGATGCGAGCGATCGTGTTGTCGAGCCGTTATTGAAGGCGATTTTGATGTGTGCGGTGTTTGAGATCCTGGTGCAGGATTCCATTGATCCGCCGATTATCATCAATGATTATCTTAATGTCGGGCATGCCTTTTACGAGAAGAATGAGGTCGCGTTGATTAATGGCGTGCTTGATTCGGTTGTGAAGTTGTTACGGGCGTAATTTTGCGTTTGCGTGTTTTTCGCTGTTTTTTTTTGTTTTTATCTTTTAAATCAATGTTTTGCGTGGTGAATGATTCAATTTTATGGATCGTCAAGGCCTTCTTAACCCTTTTCGCGTTACAATAGAATCATAGGGCTATCAGATACTTTTTTAGGGTTTAGATCGATATGAAATTACCAGTTATGATACTTGGCGCACTTGTGATGCTCGCGGTTGGCGGGGCAGGCGGATATTTGTTTTTTCAAAACACGGCGGAGGCTTCGTTGAGTGAAGAGGAGCTTGAAAAGGTTGAGGCGAAAAAAGCCGAGAAGAAGAAGGAAAAAGAAGAGAAGAAGCATTATGAGTATGTGGAGCTTGATCCTCTGATGTTGCCGATTATTGATAAAAACGGTGTTAGTCAGGTTTTGAGCATGGTTGTGATGGTTGAGACAGCCGATCCGGTTGCGATCGAGAAGGTCGAGCCGAAATTAACGGATGCCTATATTCAAGAGCTTTATGGTGTTTTGAACGAACATGCGGCGTTGAAGGGTGGCGTGATCCAGATTGAATATATTAAGGCGAAGTTGAATAAGGTCAGCAAAAAGGTCGCGGGCGACGAGGTCGTGCATGATGTATTGTTGCAGGTTGTGCAGCAAAGGCCGCTTTAGTGGGGTAGTGGGTCGTTATTAGTTGATAGCGGGTAGTTTTGGCTGCCCGCTTTTTGTTGTCTGCCCACTAATAACTAAAATCCGCTGCCACCTGTTGTTGCGCTGCTGGCTTGTTGGTTGGGGTTGAATTTGCCTAGGTTGCCGAGGAATTCTTGGGCGATTGTGCGTTCGTTGCCGTGGGTGGGGGTTTTTGTGCGCTCATACGGGATGTTGATGCGGTCGCGGTCGACTTCGCGTAGGGCTTCTAAAATGCCTTCATCGTTAAAGGCGGCGAGGATGATGCGTTCTTTTGTTACTTCGGGGTCGAGGATGCCGCGTTTTTCGGTTTCCTGGCCGATGTAATACCAGACATTCGAATCAAAGGTTGATTTTGTGGTGGGCGAGCCGAGGTTTTTCAGGACGTCCGTGCGGGAGGATTCGCCGGCTTTGACCTGGCTTAGCTGGTAATCTTCGAGCATGTTTCCGCGCTGCGCTATCGTAGGGGAGCAGGCGGCGAGGGTGAGAATTACGGCGGGGAATAAAATTGTTTTCATGGTTCACCATTTAGATTCTTAACTTTATTTATATTGCCTTAGTGGCCTAGTGGTTTAAATAGTAAAGTTATGTTTGGTTTATTAAAAAAGAAAAACCCTTATGAGAATGCGGCGCGGGATGTCTATGGCGTTGTGGCGGCGCATATTCGTGAGGTGGCGTTTTATACGGATTATGGCGTGCCCGATACGTTTGACGGGCGGTTTGATTTGATGGTGTTGCATGTGTGCTTGGTGATGCAGGGGCTGCGCCAATCTGGCGATGAGCGTAGCGATGAGTTTAATCAGGGCTTATTTGATGCGGTGTTTGCGAATATGGATCAGACATTGCGGGAGATGGGAATCGGCGATATGGGCGTTCCCAAACGTATGCGCAAGATGATGAAGGCGTTTAACGGGCGGATGCATGCTTATGCGGAGAGCCTTGAGCGCGGTGATTTTGCGCTTGTGGTGCAGCGGAATGTTTGTGGTGTTCAGGATGAGGCATTGAGCGCAGGGGCGGAGCGGCTTGCGAGCTATGCGCTTAAACAGTTAGAATCCTTGACCGCGCGGGGCTTTGATGGTGTGCTGAGCGCGCAGGATTTATTTGAAAGGCCGTAGGATTATGCCGAAAATGGAAAAAATCGAAAATTTGCCCCCCGAATGGTCGCATGAGATTGATGCGGATAATGTGACGAGCGATAAGCCGCTTAAGCTCACGATTTCTGCGGGGAAAGAGGAGCATGTACGCCTTGTGCAGCGGCTCGGCGTTTCGGGGATTGAGGCATTGTCGGCGGAGTTGGTGCTTGATCGTGATAATCCGCTTGTGGTGCATGTTGCGGGGCGGATTCGGGCGAAGGTGAAGCAGAGTTGTGTGGTGAGCCTTGATCTGGTGGATAGTGATATTGATGAGCGGTTCGAGGCATGGTTTGCCGATCCGGATGCGGCGGTGTCTTTGGCGAAGGCAAAGCGGGACAAGGTTACGAAAGCATCGGGGCGTGAGGTGCCGATTTTGGATGAAAGCGAAGATCCCGAGGATATTATTGATGGCAAGATCGATTTAGGGGAGTTGGTGGTGCAGCATCTTTCGCTTTCTCTCTCGCCGTACCCGCATGCGGATGGTGCGGATTACGAGTTCGGGGATGATGAGCCGCAAAAAGTGCCGGATGAGTTTAAGAATAATCCATTTGCCGCGCTTAAAGATTGGAAAGCGGATTTAGAAGATTAACGAGTACTCTCTAGTAATATTTTTCTTGCGTAATGGCGTATAATTCGTTATCTAACGCCTACGAAATTTTTTAAAGGATAAGAACCATGGCTGTTCCAAAGCGAAAGACAACAAAATCAAAGCGTAATATGCGCCGTGCGCATGATGCTCTTCCTGCGGCTAACTGGGTTGAAGATGCGAATACGGGCGAGCCAAAGCGCCGTCACCATATCGACCTTAAGACCGGTACTTACAAAGGCCGTCAGGTTATTGAGGAGCGCGACTAATTCGCGCTATATTTCTTGATATTTAAGTGTTAATTTTTATCCCGACCGTTGTGTCGGGATAATTTTTTTTAAGGGCTTTATATGTCGCAGATTACGATTGCATTGGACGCTATGGGCGGGGATCACGGGGTTGAGAGTGTTATTCCCGGCGCGGCGATGTGTTTGGCGCAAAACCCGGATGTGCGGTTTTTGTTGTTCGGGGATCAAGGGGCGATTGAGGATATGCTTGGCCCGCATCCCGATTTACGGGCGGCGAGCGAGATTGTTCATACCGATAAGAAAATTTTAGGACATGATAAGCCGTCTTCGGCATTGCGGGCGAGTAAGGGCACGTCGATGCGGATGGCGATTGAGGCGGTGCAGGCGGGGGAGGCGCAGGCGGTTGTATCTTCGGGCAATACGGGCGCGTTGATGGCATTGGCCAAGATTGTGCTTAAATCCGTTCCTGGTATTCACCGTCCGGCGATTGCGAGTATTTTCCCCACCATTAACGGACAGACGATTATGCTCGATTTAGGGGCGAATGTGTTGGTGGATGCGGAGAATTTGGCGCAATTTGCGGTTATGGGCTGCGCGTTTGCGCGGGCGCATTTTGATGTTGTTAAGCCGACGGTTGGGTTGCTTAATGTCGGGTCGGAGGATGTTAAAGGCCCCGATCATGTGCGCGGCGCGGCAAAAATTTTGGGGCGCGTTGAAATTCCAGGGCGCTATACGGGGTTTGTTGAGGGGGATGACATCATGAAGGGCGCGGTTGATGTGATCGTCAGTGATGGCTATGCGGGTAATATCGCGCTTAAGACCGCCGAGGGGTTCGGGAAATTTGCGGGGGAGAGTATGAAGGCGGCGTTTAAGCGTGATCCGTTGGCGATTTTGGGCGCGGCGTTGGCGTTCTTTGCGATTAAGCGGCTTAAGAATAAGGTTGATCCACGGCTTTATAATGGCGGGGTTTTCCTCGGGCTTAATGGTTTATGTGTGAAGAGCCATGGCGGGTGCGATGCGCTTGCGTTTTCTTCGGCTGTGAATTTATCGATTGAATTGGCGCGTGAGGACTATGTCGAGAAAGTCACAAATGATATCAATGACCTGATGAGCCAAGAATCGATTCTGGCTTAGTAACGAGAAAAATCGATGAGCATACGTTCCCGCATTCATTCTACTGGCTCTTATTTGCCGGAAAAGATCCTTACCAATGGCGATTTGGAGAAAATCGTTGATACGAGTGATGAATGGATTTTCCAGCGTAGCGGAATTAAGGCGCGGCATATTGCGGCGGATGATGAAACGACGGCGGATTTGGCGATTGCGGCGGCGCGGGATGCGTTGGCGGCCTCTGATTTAAGTGCGGAGGATATTGACGGGGTGATTGTTGCGACGACCACGCCGGATCAGACTTTTCCATCCGTTGCGGTGAAGGTGCAGGAGGCTTTAGGGCTGCCGGTTGGTCTTGCGTTTGATGTGCAGGCGGTTTGCACGGGGTTTGTTTATGCGCTCGCCACGGCGGATAATTTTATTAAGGTGGGGCAGGCGCGGCGGTTGCTTGTGATTGGGGCGGAGAAAATGTCCTCGATCGTGGATTGGGAAGATCGCACGACCTGTGTGCTGTTTGCCGATGGGGCTGGGGCGGTTATTTTGGAGGCTTCGGACGCGGATGAGGGGATTCTTTCCACCCATCTTTACGCGAACGGGAAGCATCGTGATTTGCTTTATACGGATGGCGGGCCTTCGTCGAGCGGGGATACGGGGCATATCAAGATGCAGGGGCGTGAGGTGTTTAAATATGCGGTTGGCTATATGGCGCAGGCGGTTGAGGATGCGTTGGCGGCGAATGGTATGGCGGCGGGGGATGTTGACTGGCTCGTCCCGCATCAGGCGAATATCCGCATTATCGAAGGGTGCGCGAAGAAGCTTTCTATGCCGATGGAGAAGGTTGTTGTGACGGTGGATCGTCATGGGAATACATCGGCGGCGTCCATTCCGCTTGCGCTTGATGCGGCGGTGAAGGATGGGCGGATTGCGCGCGGGCAGTGCGTTTTGATGGAGGCAATGGGGGGAGGGCTTACTTGGGGCTCTGCATTGCTGCGTTTTTAGGTGCGAACAAATGCTTGCGCATTTGCTGCGTTTTTAGGTGCGAACAAATGCTTGCGCATTTGCTTCGCGGGGCGGAGGGCTTACGTGGGGCTCTGCGCTTCTTAAATATTAAGAGTGTTCCTTAGTGTGTTGATATTGAATCATTTTTATCCACTGCTTGTTTTTCTGGTTTAAGGCGGGTTGTTGACTCTTTTGGGGTGTCGGCGTAACCTGATGCTATTCAAATACAGGGAGATATGTGATGGACAACAACACCACAATCACACGCGCCGACCTTGCCGAAGCCGTTTATGAAGAGGTTGGCTTGTCGCGTAACGAATCCGCCGATTTGGTTGAGGCGGTTATTGACGAGATTTCTGACACGCTTGTGCGCGGGGAGGGGGTTAAGATTTCCTCTTTCGGTAGTTTTTCCGTGCGGGAGAAGGGGGAGCGTATCGGACGTAACCCCAAGACCGGTGTCGAAGTGCCGATTTCGCCGCGCAAAGTTTTGGTGTTTAAGGCTTCGCATGTTCTTAAAGATCGCATTCAAAAGGGGGCGTAGGGCATGGATCAATATAATAAACCACAGACAGTTTCCGGGCAGCTTCAATGGGGAGATAGCGGCGTGGCACAGAATAATGCGCCGGAGGTTGCGCCTTTGACAGGCAAAGCGATTGAGAAAGAGGCTGCGCCGTCCAAGCGTTCGCGCCGCTCACGTAAATCCGAAGGGGCATTTCGTACGATTAGCGAGGTTGCCGAAATTTTGGATGTGCAGCAGCATGTTTTGCGTTTTTGGGAGACGAAGTTTTCGCAAGTTAAGCCGCTGAAGCGCGGTGGTGGGCGTCGTTATTATCGTCCTGAAGATGTTGCGTTGCTCCAAAAAATCCATCATCTGCTTTATACCGAAGGGTATACGATTAAGGGTGTGCAGAAATTGATGAAAGAGCAGGGGAAGAAGGCGTTAATTGCCGATGTTTCTGCGAATGCACAGATAAACGCGTTGGCGGCGGCTAATGAGCAGCCCGAGGCCGTGCAGCCGCAAGCCGGTGATGCGCAGCGCGTAAAGCTACAGGCTGTTTTGGATGAGTTGAAAGATTTGCGTTCAATGGTGTCTGAATAAGATTGCTTTCGGTTTTTAAATCTTATACAAACTGATCTTAATCGGAACGTGGCGTAGTCTGGTAGCGCACTCGCCTGGGGGGCGAGGGGTCGTGGGTTCAAATCCCGCCGTTCCGACCATATCTTTCATATATGTTTTATCGTTTCGGTAAGGTGTTGGTTTGAGAGTTGGGGGATTTTTACCCGCTTCTTGTTTAAGGCATTTGCGGTGCGAAAAAGTTTCAAACCCCGTTGTTCCGACTATTTTTCTTTTGGTTATGGTTTTTACTCTTGGGCAGATTGAGATTAGTGATCCGGTATTTCTTGCGCCGATGTCGGGGATATCGGATTTGCCGTTCCGGCGGATTGTGAGCGAGTTTGGCGCGGGGTTGGTGTTTTCGGAGATGATTGCGAGCCGCGCGGTGATCGAGGAGGTGCGCCAAAACGCTAAAAAGTCGAAAATTGAATCCATTAAGATGCAGGGAGATTATAGCGACGAGGTTGTCGCGGTGCAGCTTGCGGGTTGTGATCCGGCGGTTATGGCGGAGGCAGCGCGGATTAATGTGGATCGTGGGGCGAGCATTATTGATATTAATTTTGGCTGTCCGGTGAAGAAGATTGTTAATAAAATGGCCGGCTCCGCGCTTATGCAGGATGAGGGTTTGGCTGTTGAGATCATGGATGCCGTTGTGCGCGCCGTGCCGGAGGTTCCGGTTACGATGAAGACGCGCCTTGGATGGGATGTGCTGAACCGTAATGCCGTGAGCCTTTGCCGCAAGGCGCAGGATGTGGGCATTCAAATGGTGACGATCCACGGGCGCACGCGGTGTCAGATGTATAAGGGTAGCGCGGATTGGGGCGCGGTGGCGGCGGTTAAGGATGCGCTTGATATTCCTGTGATTGTGAATGGGGATATTATGGATGCGGAGGATGCGCGTGCGGCGATGGATGTCTCGGGCGCGGATGGTGTGATGGTCGGGCGCGCGTGTCAGGGGCGGCCGTGGGCGTTGCGCGATGTGATGGCGGCGTTAAGGGGTGAGGCTATTCCCGATGCGCCGTGCGGGGCGGCGCTGCATACGCTTGTGCGGCGGCATTATGATGATATTTTGGATTTTTATGGGGAGCGGCGCGGCGTGAGTTTGGCGCGTAAGCATCTGGCGTGGTATGCGGAGGGGCTGCGCGGCGCGGCGGCGTTTCGGCGGGCGGTGAATGGGATGCGTGATGCGGAGGCGGTGCGGGCGGAGATTGATCGGTTTTTCTTATCTGATGATAAAGTCGCCGCCTAGGTTTCACTTAAACACCCGGAGCAGGTGAGTCGTCTTCATTCAAACAATTTAGTAGATCCGGTCCATCTGAAAAGTCTATGCCATTAAGATCATATTGAAAATCTGTTAGTTCTACATTTTGTGGAATACTGTTTGCAAAATCATTCGCAAATGTTTCGAAGTGTGTCGGCAGGCTATCTTTAATGAAGTCTACTATTCCGCCTGTTGGTAGGCCGTTTTCATCCTCGTTTATTCGTGGTTCTACAACTGCTTGTTGAAAAGTCATGCTCGATAAAAACTTATCAAAATCTGTTCGTGCTGTTTGAACTGCGCCCATTCCACTTTCGACAAATTCGTTTACAAATTCGCCTTGTCCCGAAGTTGACGATGAAGCGGTTGCAAAAAGAACAATCAAATGATTATCGCTAGTACATCCATCAATTGACACAGGTGCAATGTAAGTGTTTGTTTCCTGTGCTGCTAGTGATGCTGATGTTGCTAATGTTAATGTTACCGCGTGGGCTAATTGTTTCATTTTTGAATTCCTTGTTTTTACTTAATTGCTTTGTATGCGTTTTTTTTTGTTACGTCAAATTTAATTTACGGTATCAAAGCACCCTAATTTTATCGTGCTGTTTTTGTTCATTTTTATTGACATGGTTGGTGGAAACTTGCATAAACCCCTCACGAATTTTGTAATTTAAGGATAATCATTATGTCTGGAACAAGTAATACTACCGTGGCGCAGGCGTCTGCGGATAAGAAATGGATCATCGTTGATGCGCAGGATGTTGTGCTTGGTCGCCTTGCGAGCCAAATTGCATTGCGTCTTCGTGGGAAGCATAAGCCGAGCTATACGCCGCATGTGGATGATGGTGATAATGTGATCGTGATCAATGCGGAGAAGGTTCGCCTTACGGGTAACAAGCGTCAGGGCGATATTTTCTACTGGCATACTGGTTATCCTGGTGGGATCAAGCAGCGTACCAAGGGTGCGATTTTGGATGGCAAGCATCCGGAGCGCGTGGTTGAGAAGGCCGTGCAGCGTATGTTGCCTAAAGGGCCTTTGGGCTATCAGGTGTTTAAGAACCTTCGCGTTTACGCAGGGACAGAGCATCCACATGAAGCGCAGCAGCCGGAAGTTTTGGATATTGCCGCGAAGAACGCGAAAAACAAGCGATAAGATTAAGAGATAAGGAATTCAAAGATGTCAGAGACAGTAACAGATTTAAAAGACCTTAAAGGCGCGGTTGCGGAAGCTCCTGCTGCTGCAGATGCTCCGGCTAGTGCGGATGCACCAGCGAAGCGCGAGCCGAAGATTGATAAGCTTGGTCGTTCATATGGAACAGGTCGCCGGAAAGATGCCGTGGCGCGTGTCTGGGTGAAAAAGGGGACAGGGAAAGTGACCGTTAATGGTCGTGACCAGTCGATCTATTTCGCACGTAAGACGCAGCAGCTTATCTTGAACCAGCCGTTTCTTATCGTGGATGCAGTTGGGCATTATGATGTGATTTGTACCGTTAAGGGCGGCGGTTTGTCCGGTCAAGCGGGTGCGGTTCGTCATGGTATTTCCCGCGCGCTAGAGAATTTCGACCCTGCGCTTCGTCCGCCGCTTAAGGCCGCCGGAATGCTTACACGTGATGCACGTATTGTTGAGCGTAAGAAGGTTGGTAAGCA
>JBOEFZ010000034.1:0-74421 GCA_050633165.1 Alphaproteobacteria bacterium
GCGTAGCCGAACTCTCCCCCGCGCAAGTCGATGAAATCAACATCCTGCAAGCAAGCCTAAAGGCAATGACAAATGCCTATCTTGAAATTGCCACTGAAAATGCCTTTTGCCTTATTGATGGCAACAAGCTCCCGCCTAACCTCCCCTGCCCCGCACGCGCTATCATTAAGGGCGACAGCAAATCAAAAAGCATCGCCGCCGCCTCCATCATCGCCAAAGTCACGCGTGATCGCATCATGCGCGCCTTGCACGAAGAATTCCCACATTACGGCTGGAACACCAATGTCGGCTACCCGTCAAAAGCGCATCGCGAAGCCATCGACCAACACGGCATCACCCCGCATCACCGAAAATCCTTCGCGCCTGTAAAAAATTTTCTCAATCACGGCACGACTCAAAACCCCAATAAAACCGCGGCATAGGAGTCTGAAGACTCTTTCATAGAGTCCTGATTCCATTACAGGAATCAAATTTTATTCTTGACCTGCGAATCACTTTGACTCATGATTCCTTTCTAATTTCAAGAGAGGTCAATATATGTCAGGACAAAACACCACTTTGCCCACAGATTCCATTATCATCGGCGATTGCATCGAAAGCCTCCGCGCGCTTCCCGATGAAAGCATAGACCTCGTTTTCGCCGACCCGCCTTATAACCTCCAACTCGGCGGCGACCTCCACCGTCCGAATAATAGCAAGGTCGACGCCGTCGATAATGATTGGGATCAATTTGAATCCCTTCAAAATTACGATTCCTTCACCAAAGAATGGCTCACCGAAGCTCGCCGCGTCCTGAAACCCGACGGCGCAATCTGGGTCATAGGCAGCTATCACAACATCTTCCGCCTCGGCTACATCCTCCAAGACCTCGGTTATTGGATCCTCAACGATGTCATCTGGCGCAAATCAAACCCAATGCCAAATTTCCGTGGCCGCCGCTTCTGCAACGCGCATGAAACCCTCATCTGGGCGGGAAAGAGCGAAAAATCGAAATACACCTTCAATTATGACTCCATGAAGGCAATGAATGACGACCTACAAATGCGCAGCGACTGGTTCATCCCCCTTTGCACAGGCGCAGAGCGCCTAAAAAACAGCGAGGGCAAAAAAGCCCACCCAACGCAAAAACCTGAAACCCTGCTCTACCGCGTCCTCATGGCTTCTTCAAACAAAGGCGACACAATCCTCGACCCCTTCTTCGGCACAGGCACAACCGGCGCGGTGGCAAAGGCATTAGGCCGTCATTACATCGGGTTAGAGCGCGACGAAACCTACGCCGCCTTCGCCAAAGAACGCATCGCGAATATCGCAACCGCCGACGCAAACACCCTCAACATCGTCCAGAAAAAAGAACAACCCCGAATCCCGTTCGGCACACTCATCGAGCGCGGCCTCATCAAACCTGGCACAACCCTAAGCGACTCCAAAAACCGTTTTAAAGCCACCGTCCGCGCCGATGGAAACCTTATCGCGCAAAATACGCTAAAACCCATCGATGGCTCAATTCACAAGGTCGGCGCGACCCTGCAAAACGCGCCCTCATGCAATGGCTGGACATTCTGGCATTTCGAAGAAGACGGCAAGGCAATGCCAATCGACGCCCTACGCGAACAAATCAGAGCGCAGATGTAGGGTTACTGCGCGGCTGCTTCCCCTGCTTCGCGCTCGGCATCTTTTTTCTTTTGCTGCTCTTCATAACGCTTCCGCATCTCCTCAACTATCGGGGAACTCTGCTGTTGACGGCGGAAATCAAGCGAGTATAGCAATTCATCCCGCGAGGAGTCCGTATAAACCTCAATCCCCTCTAAAACAGCGCGAAGCTGCGCCGCCATGCCATCCTGACTAATACGCTCATCACGTCCAGCCATAGAGATAAAGCGAAGATTCATAACATAAATCGCATCCCGAAACTGATAGAGCAGTGCTCTATTTTGAAACTTCGTTTTAGCTTCTTTAAACTGCTTGATCTTATCCGCAACCAATGTCCGCGCTCTATCCTCCTCAACAGGAATAAAATCAACAGACAAAGGCCTGTTTAATTCAACAACAAGCATATTCGGATAATCCCGAAGCACCTCATTAATCTTACAATACTCCGCCCCATAATCATCCGCATAAAGCTGGAACCGCTTGGTTGCGTTAATCTTTTGATCCTCGATAACGTGAAAACCACCTTTGTTAAAATCATATTCACCCAGCGAAAGCGGCTGAGCAAATTCGAAACGCTTGTTAAATGTGCTTTTATTATTCTCCAAAAACGCCCGCGTTTTTTCACGAATACCGCGCCACTCAAACTCGTTAAAATAATAATCACGGAAAATATCGCATTCATTAATGCGCATATAATTATCCACCGCCTCGCTGTCAGAAATCCTGAATTTGTCCAAACTCCAATACAGCTTGGAAAGATTGGAGAATAAAGGCTTTGAATATTCCTTTTCCTGTGCGTCAGCGACCGTTGAAAATGCGAAAAAAACAAAAGCAAAGCAAAGGAATAAATATCTCATCCCTCCATTTTACCCGAGATTCTCGATTCCAACAAATTTGTTATAGGCTTTTTTAAAAACACTAGGCAAAGCCTCACCACAATCTTCCGGCAAAGCCCAAAAGTAACCTTCCGGCGACGCATCAACCCGCGCAAAGGATAAATGCAGCGTTAAGTCAAAATGCGTAAACACATGATCAATCGTGTGATTGCTCCGCACCGCATCCCCAATAAAGTCCGGCACATCAAAATCTTTCACCGCCCATGACGACGTTGGCAAAGCCACCATCCCGCCAAGCAACCCTTTATCAGGGCGACGATGAAACAAAACCTCCCCTTGATCATTGATAACCCAATAAACCTCCCCCACCTTTTGCGGTCGCTTCTTCGCCTTGACTTTAACGGGCAAGCTCTCCGCAATCCCCTTGCCCGCACAACCACCCTCCAAAGGACAGCGCCCGCATTTTGGGTTCTTCGGCGTGCAAATGGACGAACCAACATCCATCAACCCCTGCGCCAAATCCCCCGCCCTGTCAGCATTGTCAAAAAAATGCGCGGTATAGCCCTTAAACACTGGTTTAGCCTTCGGTAACGCATCCTCAATGGCAAAAAACCGCGCCATAATCCGCTCGATATTCCCATCCATCACGGTCGCCGCCTCACCAAAGCAAATCGCCGCAATCGCCGCGCTCGTATAATCCCCAATTCCGGGCAGCTTAATCAGCGCGGCTTGAGTCCGCGGAAACGCCCCGCCATGCTCCTCCACAACAACCTTCGCGCATTTGTGCAAATTCCGCGCCCGCGCATAATAGCCAAGCCCCGCCCAAGCCGCCATCACCGCATCATTCTCCGCCGCCGCCAAATCCGTAACGCTAGGCCATAAACCCAAAAACTTCGCGTAATAAGGCTTCACCGCGCTCACCGTCGTTTGCTGGCACATAATCTCCGACAACCACACCCGATAGGGATCAGCCTTAACCCCGCCCTTATACCGCCAAGGCAGATCCCGCCCATGCACATCATACCAATCCAAAACCCGCCCCCGATATTCCCGCGCGCGTTTCAAATCTTTTTTATCTTGGTTTTTTAAGGCAGCCATTCTAAAAACTTATATAGGAACAAATCTATGCGACCATTATCAGAATCCACCGCCCGCGTCTCGGGCAAAATCTGCGAGCGTAAGTATATCGCCCTAGGCCGGATTGTAAAAAACTGGCGCGAGATCGTCGGCGAAAACCTCGCGGATAAGGCGCAGCCCGTAAAACTCCATTTCCGCAAAAAGAAAAAAGACGGCGAAAAACCTGACGCCCGCCTCGACATCGCCGTATCCTCCGCCCACGCCACCGCGCTGCACTACCAAAAAGGCCTAATCTTGGAACGCATAAACCAACTCTTCGGTGAGGCATGGATATCCTCCATCCGCTTCGTCGATACCCCGATGAAAGCCCAAGACATAAAACCGAAAAAAACCTATCAACCCTTGACAAACAACGAGAAAAATCATTTATCCAATATTCTTGAAACGGTTGAAGATGCGGAAATGCAATCCCGCCTCGGCAGTTTAGGCGAAGCAATTATAATAGATCAAAAATCCTAAGGCATATCCATGAAAACAAATGCAATCGATTTACGCTCCGGTAATGTTATTGAATATAACGGCACGCTTAAGGTCGTCGTGAAAAACGAAATCTCCCAACCCGGTAAAGGCGCCGCCGTGGCACAGGTCGAAATGCGCGACCTTAAAACCGGAAACAAAGACAATGTCCGCTTCCGCACCCAAGAATCCGTAGAGCGCGTACGCCTCGAACAAACCGATTACCAATTCCTGTATGAAGACGGCGAAGGCTATAACTTCATGCACCCCGAAAATTTCGAACAAATCGCCATCGCCGCCGACATCATCGGTGATCCGGCGGTCTATCTCCAAGAAGGCATGATCTGCGAGATTGAAACACACGAAGGCGAACCCCTCGCCGTACGCCTCCCCAAAACCGTCACCATGGAAGTGGTCGAGGCAGAGCCGGTCGTAAAGGGCCAAACCGCCACAACATCCTACAAACCCGGCCTCCTCGAAAACGGCGCAAAGGTTATGGTTCCCCCCTATATCGATATCGGCACCCGCGTCGTCGTAAAAACCGAAGACGGATCATTCGTAGAAAGAGCAAAAAGCTAATGGCTGCACAATCCCCCGACTTAACTGTTATGATCAAAGCTGCTGAGAAGGCCGCCCGCGACCTCATCCGTGATTTTGGTGAAGTAGAGCAACTTCAGGTATCCCAAAAAGGCCCCGGCGATTTCGTTAGCGCCGCCGACCGCAAGGCCGAGAAAACAATTTACGAAGAGCTAAAATACGCCCGTCCGAAATTCGGCTTCCTCATGGAGGAAAGCGGCGAGGTTAAGGGCGAAGGAAACGACGCCAACAAACGCTTCATCATCGACCCGCTCGATGGCACAACAAACTTCCTCCACGGCATCCCGCATTGGGCAATTTCCATCGCGCTTGAGGTGGATGGCGAGGTAACAATCGGCCTTGTCTACGACCCGATCAAAGATGAAATGTTCACAGCCGAGAAAAACGGCGGAGCCTTCATGCGCCGTAAACGCCTCCGCGTGTCCGGTCGCCGTGATTTGATGATGGCAACAATCGCCACCGGCGCCCCCCGCCGCGCGGTAAAATCCCAAGACCGCTTCTTGCAAGAATACAAAGCCGTCCTTAACGTCTCCCCCGGCTTGCGCCGCTTCGGCGCGGCTGCGCTTGATCTATGCTACGTCGCCGCCGGACGCTTTGAAGGCTTTTGGGAGCGCGACCTAAAGGCTTGGGACATCGCCGCTGGCTACCTGATTGTCAAAGAAGCCGGAGGCTTTGCCGGAGATATCGACGATACCCGCAAAAACCCCATCCAAACCGGAAATATCATCGCCGCCAACGGCGAGCTTTTCCAAGAGCTAAAGAAAGTGGTAAAATCCGCTTAACATGCGGATTCTTTTTCTCCTCGCCATCATCGCTTCATCCCCTGCCTTCGCCCTCGAAAGCAGAATAAATAGCTACACCCCGCCACCAATGTTCGACGGCGTGCCCATCACGATTGAAAAAATCACAACTGAAAAAATCGTAACGCCGCCCCTCCCACCCAAACGCCCAACAAAATTCAAAGTTCCCCAAAGCTTTGTCAAAGAACTCCTCATCGAAGAAACCATAACCGATCCACTAGAACGCAAACTCACCCGCCCCGATCGGTTGGAAATTTTAGATCAAATCGATCCCCAATAATAATGCCCACCCAATCCGAAAACATTGACAAACCCGCTCAACCTGTGTGATTGTGCGGCTTACAGCAAATTACATATGGAATAACTCTTATGCCGTCGAAGAAAATTGGCCTCATCGCCGTTTTAATTCTAATCCTCGCCCTATGCCTTGGTGCCTTCGCCCTCCTCTCAAAAGATAAACCGCAAGAGCCAAACAACCTCACATTAAAAGAAGCAACGACCGACGCCACCAAAAACGAACTCCCTGCCTACACCATCGATTTCACGGCGGCAAAACGCGAACGCACCTTAGGCAATCGCAACGCCCCCGTTAAAATCAGCGAGCATAGCTCCTTCACCTGCGGCCATTGCGGCAATTTCCACAAACAAACCTTCGCCCAATTCAAGGCAGAATGGATCGACACCCAAAAAGCCTACCTCGTCTTCTCCGACTTTCCCTTAAACGGCCCTGCGCTACACGCCTCCATGATCGCCCGCTGCACGCCCGAGGACCGTTACTTTGAATTTGTAAATGAACTCTTCGCAAAACAAGAAGAATGGGCGTTCGAACGCAATTACCTCGATATTCTCAAAAAATATGCCCACACATACGGCCTATCGAAAGAAAATGTCGAAACCTGCCTGAAAAACGAAGATTTGCAAAAAACAATCCTCGACCGCGTGCGTGGTAACCAAGCCCAATTCGGCATCAATTCCACCCCAAGCTTCGTGGTCAATAACACGACCACCATCATTGGCTCGCTCGATTATGAAAGCTTCAACAAAACCATCGAAGAAGCCCTTAACCCCGCCCCACCTGCAGCAGAGGCGGCAGCAGAAGAAGGAGCCGCCACCGAATAATGCTCCAATTCGACCGACTGCGTATTCATGGATTTAAATCCTTCGTCGATAGGACGGAGCTTGAAATCGCGCCCGGATTGAATGGTATTGTCGGCCCCAATGGCTGCGGAAAATCCAACCTTGTTGAGGCCTTGCGCTGGGTCATGGGCGAAAGCTCCGCCAAAAAAATGCGCGGCGGCGGCATGGAAGACGTCATCTTCAACGGCACGGACAAACGCGCCGCCCGTAACATCGCCGAGGTCTCCCTCCTCCTCGATAACGCCTCCCGCACCGCAACCTCCGCCTATAACGGCTCGGACGAAATCGAAGTCATCCGCCGGATCGAACGCGATAAGGGATCAAATTACAAAATCAACGGCAAAAACCAACGCGCCCGCGATGTACAAATGCTCTTCGCCGACACGGTCACTGGCGCAAACTCCCCCGCGCTCGTCTCCCAAGGGCAAGTCGCCAAAATCATCAATGCCAAGCCATTAGAGCGCCGCTTAATCCTCGAAGAATCCGCCGGCATCTCAGGCCTCTACGCCCGCCGTCATGAGGCCGAGCTCCGCCTCCGCGCCGCCGAGAATAACATGACCCGCATCCAAGACGTCTTGGGCAGCATGGAATCCCGCCTAAACGCCCTAAAACGCCAAGCCCGCCAAGCCGGACGCTACCGCAACATCAACGCCCAAATCCGCCAACTCGAAATCCTCATCGCCTACCTCGAATGGCGCGCCTTACACACCCGCATTCAGGACACCAACCGTAAATTCGGCGAGGCCGAAAGCATCGTCGCCGAGCACCTCGCCGCGGTATCCCAGCTCGGTAAAACCCTTAACACCCAAAGCGAAGACCTCCCCACACTCCGCCGATCCGAGGCCGAGTTAGGCGCAACGCTGCAAACCCAAAAACTAACCCTGCAACGCCTCGAAGACGAAATCGCCCGTATGCAGCAGGATTTGGAAGACACCCAAACCCAACTCACCCAAACCAAAACCGATCTCGCGCATGAGGAAAATGTCAAAGCCGAAAGCGAAGAAGCCTTCACCCGCATCGAAGCCGAACAAAAAAACCTGATCGAGGAAGAAAACACCCAAGGCGATAAATTAGAAGAAAAACACGCTATCCGCGCCGAATTAGAAAGCAAAGTCGAAACGTTAGAGGCACAATATAACGCCCTCATGCAATCCACCGCCCAAGCAAAGGCCGAGAAAAACGCCGCCGAAAAACGCGTCCAAACCCAACAATCCCGCCTCGAAAATATCCAATCCCGTATTGAGAGCGCCGATGAAGACCTAACCGCCCTCAAACAAAGCGGCAGCGAAGCGGAGAAAGCCGAATCCCTCGCCCAAGAGATCGAAACCCTCGAAACCACCCTCGAAACCCTTAAAACCGATAGCGCCACCAACCAAACCGCCATCGAAGAAGCCGGAAAAACCCTCGACACCGCCCGCGATGCCCAAAGCGCAATCGAAAACAAAAAATCAGAATTCGATACAGAAATCAGCATGCTAGAAGATTTCCTGAATGAAGATCCCCAAAGCGCCGCGCCCCCCGTCCTCAACGACGTAAAACCCGATAGCGGCTTTGAAAAGGCTCTCTCCCGCGCCTTGGGCGATTCCCTCATGGCCTCCTTAGAACGCGAGGCCAATACATCATGGCAGGCCGTCAAACGTCAATTAAGCGACATGCCCGCCCTGCCCGATACATGCGAAACCCTCCTCCCCCATGTCCGCGCGCCAAAGGCGTTAGAGCTTGCCCTCTCCCAAATCGGCGTTGTGAATGACGATGCGCAGGGCGAATCCCTCCTCCCCGCCCTCGCCCCCGGCCAATCCCTCGTCTCCCGCGATGGCTCATACTGGCGCTGGGACGGCTATTGCATCAAGGCCACGGCTACCGACCGTCACGCGAAATATCTCGAGCAGAAAAACACCCTCCACACCCTCCTGCAAAAACGCCCAGAGATTGAAACGCTAATCACCGACGCACGCACAGCGCTGCAATCCGCGCAAACCACACGGGACAATTTACAAGAAAAACGCAGCACCCTTTCCAAAGACATCCAGCAAAAAGAAAACACCCTGCGCGTCACGCGCTCGGACTGGAACAATATCCGCGAAGCCGCCGCCAAACACGATGCACAAATCAGCCGCCTAGAACAAACCCTAACCCTCGCCCGCGAAGACGAAGCGGAAACCAAAGCCGTCTTAGAAGCCGACCGCGCCGCCCTAAAACTCTTCGACGATATAAAGGATCAGGATAAAGAAGCCCAACTCGAATCCCTCCATCAATCCCTCACCGAAACCCGTAGCAAAGCCGCCGAAGCCGTCCGCGCCTATGACCTTTATGTGCAGGAACAAAACACCCGCAAGGCCCGCCTCCAGGCCTTGGGCGATGAACGCGTTAACTTACAAAACCGCACCATCCGCGCCCGCGAACGCATAAAATCCCTCTCCGCCCGCGATACCGATTTATCCGAAAAGCTTAAAACCCTAATCGCCCAACCCAAAACTTCCAAGGCGGATCAGGAAAAACTCCTCTCCAAAATCTCCGAAACGGAGCTCTTACGCGACCAAGCCGCCGAAAAACTCACCATCCGCGAAAACGAAGTGAATGAAACGAACAAAGCCCTACGCGAAGCCGAGCGTACCCTATCGGACGCCAAAGAATCCCGCGCCCACGCACAGGCAACAATGGCGAGCATCAAAGAACAGCTAGAATCCTGCGAAACCACCATCACAGAGAAATTCCAGCTAAAGCCTCAAGACCTCCCCCAACACGCCGCCATCGATATCGAAAATAACACCGAAGACCTCGACACCCTTCGCAGCAAACGCGAAAAACTAACCCGCGAACGCGATTCCATCGGCCCCGTAAACCTGCGCGCCGAGGACGAAGCAACAGAGCTAGAATCCGAAGTCGGCGGCCTGCTGCATGAACGCAACGACCTCACGGCGGCGATAGAAGAGCTCCGCTCCGCCATCAACACCATCAATGCCGAGGCCCGGACACGCCTCCTCGCCGCCTTCGACCATGTAAACGCCCATTTTCAACGCCTCTTCACCCAGCTCTTTGGCGGCGGAAAGGCGCATCTCGCCCTCATCGATGACGAAGAAACCCAAGCCAAAGACCCCCTTGGCGCAGGCTTGGAAATCTTCGCCCAACCACCGGGCAAGGCGCTGCAATCCCTCTCCCTATTATCCGGCGGCGAGCAAACATTGGCCTCCATCGCCCTCATCTTCGCCATGTTCCTCACCAACCCGTCCCCCATCTGCGTGCTCGATGAAATCGACGCGCCCCTTGATGACGCCAATGTTGACCGCGTGTGCGATCTCCTCGATGACATTGCCGCACGCGGCGAAACCCGCTTCCTCATCATCACCCACCACCGCCTAACCATGGCGCGGATGGATCGCCTCTATGGCGTAACAATGGGCGAGCGCGGCGTCTCTCAACTCGTCTCCGTCGATTTACAACAAAGCTTCTCCTTCCTTGATGAGGCGGCATAATTATGAGTAACGAAGCAGACGGATACAACCAAGGCTACAGCTTCCTCGCTACCATCATCGCGGCAGGAATCATCGGCTATGCCATCGATCATTACGCCCAAACCCAACCATGGGGGTTCTTGGGCTTTATGTGCATCGGCATTATTTACGCGACATACAAGGCGCAAAAAGCAATGAACCCGCCAGATCAGCAAGATGATCCAAAAAAAGACTAATTTTTTAACAAATCCCCATTGCACTCCCCGCTAATCCACGCTATTTAATGGGCAAAATTTTAAGCAGGGCATCGAATGGCATGGCTAACCCAGTAAAACAATTCGTTATTGAAGAAAAAATCGCATTTGACGCGGGCGGCATTGATCTTTCCTTCACGAACTCCGCCCTTTGGATGGTGTTTGGCGTTGTTCTCTCCACCATGTTCCTCTCCATCGCCATGCGCAAGCGTGAGCTTGTCCCCGGCCGGATGCAGGTCTTTGCCGAACTCCTCTATGAATTCGTTGCCAAAATGGTCCGCGATAATGTCGGCGCAAAGGGACGCAAATACTTCCCCTTCGTCTTCACCGTATTCGTATTTGTCCTGATGGGGAATATCCTCGGCCTCCTCCCATACTCCTTCACCTATACAAGCCATCTGGCCGTCACCGGCGCTCTCGCGCTTGGCGTGTTCTTCATGGTTATTATCTTCGGCCTCATCAATCACGGCGCAAAATTCTTCAGCATCTTCATCCCCTCCGGCGTGCCATGGTGGATTTTGCCCATCATCATCCCGATCGAGCTTATCTCCTTCTTCGTCCGCCCAATCACACTCTCCGTGCGTCTTTTCGCCAACATGATGGCGGGACACATCATGCTCAAAATCATCGCCGGTTTCGCCGTCGGCGCGGCAGGCATGGCGAGCTGGGGCTTCCTTGTCGGCTTTGCCCCCGCATTCATCGGCACATTGATGCTCCTCTTCGAATTGCTCGTCGCATTCATTCAGGCTTACGTATTTGCAATTTTGGCATGCGTTTATTTAAAAGACTCTGTTGATTTGCATCACTAGCTATGTCACAAAGCACAAAAAGTTTTTAACCCCTTAAACAGTAAACAAAAGAAGGAAAATTAACATGGAATTAGAAGCAGCAAAATTGATCGCAGGTGCTCTTGCAATGCTCCCCGCTTTCGGTGCGGCAATTGGTCTTGGTCTTTACTTCAAGGCATATGCAGAAGGCGTTGCGCGCAACCCACAAGCAAAACCTGAACTTGATAAGAACTTCTTCCTTATCCTTGCGTTTATCGAAGCCCTTGGAATTATTCCAATCGGTCTTGGCGCAGCAATGTTGTTCGGCTAAACCCAAACACATTTAACGGAAGAGAAAAATCATGCGGCTGATCCATAATTCGCTTTTAACCCTTGGTGTTATCACCCTCACAAATGCATTTGTAACATTGGATGCATTCGCCGGTGGGGATGCGCATCACGGTGAAGAGATTAAGGGTCTGCCGCAACTCGATTTTTCAACCTATACGGCCCAGATTTTCTGGCTCATAATCTTTTTCGTTCTCCTCTACATCTTCTTCTCCAGCAAAACTTTGCCTGAAATCTCATCGGCAATCGAAGGCCGCCGTGAGAAAGTAGAGGGGGATCTCGCCTCTGCCCAAGATTCAAAACAAGAAGCCGAAGACGTGCAAGGCGCGTATGAAGCCTCCCTCGCCGCTGCCCGTGAAAAAGCATCCAACACATTCCTTGATGCCGAAACCGCGATGAAAGCAAAACGCGATGAAAAACTCGAAGCCTTTAAGGCGCGCGCCGATAAATTAAACGGCGAGACGGAAAAACGCGTCGACGCCGCAAAGGCCGCCGCAATGGACGAGGCTCACGACATCGCCGCCGATGTTGCCCGCGCCGCCGCCGAAAAAATCGTCGGCATCTCCACCGATTTGAAACAAGCCAAAACACTTGTACAAAATATTGATAAGAAGGCCGCCTAAGACATGGATTTCCTCTACGACACAAATACATGGTACGCCGTTTCCTTTGCAATGTTCTTTGCCATCGTATGGAAATACGGCCGCCCTGCCCTGCTTGGCTATCTCGATAACCGTATCGAATCCATCCGCATCGAAATCGAAAAGGCCGAAAACCTGAAGACCGAAGCGCAAGAGCTCCTCGCGCAATACCAACGCAAACACCGCGATGCCGTCCAGGAAGCCGACGCGATCATCAAAAACGCAAAAAAACACGCCGCCGAAATTCAAACGCAAGCCGAAACCGAGCTTGATGAAGTCATCGCCCGCCGTGAAAAGCAACTCCAGGAACGCCTGATCCGCATGGAGCAATCCGCCGTTGAAGAAATTAAAGCGCACACCGCAAATCTCGCTATCGAAGCGACAGCCGAAATTATTGCCGAAAAACTTGACAAAAAAACGAATGAAGCGTTAGTTGAAAGCGCGATTGGAAATATTTCCAACGCTGTTCACTAATATTTCAAAGGTTTTTCATGTCACAAGTAGCCATTGCCGAGCTATCCCCCCAAGCCATTGTTGACACCCTAGCGCAGGATGCAAAAGCAGCCTCCGCCACCCTCGCCCAAGTCGGCGAAGAGGCCATCAACAATGCGCTTACCGATCTTGCCAAAAACCTCCGCGCAAACACTGACGCAATCCTTGAGGGCAACGCAAAGGACATCGCCGCCGCAAAAGAGCGCGGCCTCACCGATGCCATGATCGACCGCCTAAAACTCGACAAATCCCGCATCGAAGGCATCGCAAGCGGCGTTGAAACAATTCAAAGCCTCGAAGATCCCGTCGGGCGCGTCCTGTGGGACACCACCCGCCCCAATGGCCTGAATATCGAGCGCGTCTCTGTCCCCATTGGCGTCTTAGGCATGATCTACGAATCACGCCCCAATGTTACGGTCGATGCCGCCGCCCTTTGCCTTAAATCCCGCAATGCGGTCATCCTGCGCGGTGGATCGGAAAGCCTACATAGCTCCCTCGCCCTCCACACAATCATCCAAAACACATTAACCGCGCACAACATCCCAAAGGCCGCCGTCTCCATGATCCCCACGCCCGATCGCGAAGCCGTCGGCGCGCTTCTACGCTCCCCCCTCGTCGATGCGGTCATCCCGCGCGGCGGCAAAGGCCTCATCAAACGCGTGCAAGACGAAGCCCGCATGCCGGTCTTCAGCCACCTCGACGGCATCTGCCACATCTATATCCACCCCTCCGTCAAACCCGATATTGCGGTCGAGGTTGCGCATAACGCCAAACTCCGCCGCACAGGAATCTGCGGCGCGGCGGAAACCCTCCTGCTCGACCAAAATCTCGCCCCCGAAATCGCAAAAGCCGTCCTCGCAAAGCTCCTCGATAATGGCTGCGAAATCGTCGGTGATAAAATGGCCCAAGCCCTCGATTCCCGCATCGGTGAAGCCACCGCCGAAGATTGGAGCACCGAATATCTCGACGCGAAAATCAGCGTCGCAACGGTAAACAACGTCACCGAAGCCGTCACTCACATCAACAGCTTCGGCTCCCACCACACCGATTGCATTCTCGCCGAAGACGATGAGGCCGTCGCAACCTTCCTCAACACCGTCGATAGCGGCATCTGCGTCCACAACGCCTCCACCCAATTCGCCGATGGCGGCGAGTTCGGCATGGGCGCAGAAATCGGCATCGCCACCGGAAAAATGCACGCAAGAGGCCCCGTAGGCCTAGAGCAACTCTGCACCTACAAATACAAAATCCACGGCAACGGCCAAACCCGCCCAGCCTAAATAGGCATACACAGCTTATCCATACAATCGGTAGGCTTAGAGCGCTTAGTCGTTTGAATTCAAAATAATACAGTCAGCGAAAATTTTCGGCTTTTCAAAAAACAAACGTAAGCGTATTAAATATACGTGCGGCTTGTTTTTTGAAAAACGGAAATTTGCAGCTCTGTATTATTCTGAAGGCAAATGACTAATGTCGATTTTCTCCAACCCCCACCTCCATGACGCGCCCCGTTGGAAAAATATGCGCGTTGGCCTCCTCGGCGGCTCGTTCAACCCGCCGCATGAAGGACACGTCCATATTAGCCTTGCGGCGATGAAAGGCCTCCACCTTGATGCGGTATGGTGGCTCGTCACCCCGCAAAACCCGATCAAGGACATCAAAGCCCCGCCCCAAAATGCCCGCGCGGATTTATGCCGAGAACTCGTCACGCACCCCAAAATCCTCGTCTCCAACATCGAAACGCGGCTAGGCACGAATATCACCTACCAAACCATCAAAAAGCTCCGCCATCACTTCCCCCACACCGATTTCGCATGGATCAGCGGCATGGACAACGCCCTCGGCCTGCATAAATGGAATAACTGGCAAGAATTGCTGAATGAAATCTGCATGGTGCATCTCACCCGCAATCCCGCGCGTTCTTTGGTGCGTAACTGCCCCTACCGCATGTATAACCGCCAAAAACACGTTTTCATCGATAAAGCCGGAAACATGCCCCTCGATTCGGGCACAACATACTGGATGATGCAGAAAAAAATGGTCAACATATCCTCCACCGAAATCAGAGAAAAAGCTTTAAAATCAAAAGTATAACGAAATATTAGCAATCCCGATTGTGCACCGAAATATAAGCTTTCATTGTCAAAATCCGATAATCGGCTTATAATTAAACTATGAGATTAAATTTAAGACATTCTCACATATCGGAGGTGCAACGTTGATAGGGCGCTCACTTCCAAACAATATTTGCTTTTTAACACGGCTGAACGTATAAACACGTTCGGCTTTTTTTATGCCAAACAAAAAGGAGACTAGATCATTTTAACAACGCAAATCCACGGTGAACTAACACCGCAAGAGCTTAAAACCCTTATCGTGCAGTCTTTAGACGCAGATAAAGCAGAAGACATCATCACAATCGATCTCGACGAACAAAGCGGATTAGCAGACACAATGATCATTGCCTCCGGCACATCATCCCGTCACGTACACGGCCTCGCCAACAAATTGGACGACCGCATGAGCGCGCGGGGCGTCAAAGGCATCAAAACCGAAGGACTATCCCAATCCGATTGGGTCGTCATGGATATCGGCGATTGTATCGTCCACCTCTTCCGCCCCGAAGTCCGCGAGTTTTACAATCTCGAGAAAATGTGGGGCGCTTTCCACCCCATCCACACCGTTGATGCAGGAACACAAGTCTCAGCGTAAGCTCACCCCATGAAAATAGACATCATCGCCGTCGGAAGCCTCAAAAAAGGGGCACTTTATGATGCATTGCAAATGTATCTGAAACGTATGCAATGGAACGTCAACATCATCGAGATCAAAGAATCCCAAAAAAATGAAAGCGAATTGATCCTCGCTAAAACAAACCCAAGCGCAAAAATCATAGCCCTTGATGAGCGCGGAACCTCCCTCCCCTCCCTAAAATTCGCCAATAAGATCAAAGAATTCCAAAATAGCGGCGCATCACACATCCAATTCATCATCGGCGGCGCAGACGGCCTGTCCGATCAAATCCGCACCCGCGCCAACCTGCTCCTAAGCTTTGGTAAACAAACATGGCCGCATATGTTGGCACGCGTAATGCTAATCGAACAAATCTACCGCACCCAACAAATCCTAAGCGGACACCCCTATCACCGCGAATGAGAAACCATCCCTTTTTGTCATCCCGAGCGAAGCCGAGGGATCTGACATATTATAGTCGTTAAAATTATGGTTTGGACAGCCATCGAAAATTATCAGCTTTTTGAAAAATACGACGCAGTGTACATGCGGTACATGAGGAGTATTTTTTCAAAAAACGGTAATTTGCAGACCTGTCCAAATCGTAAGTTTAATGACTATAGCAGATTCCTCCACGCGCTAACGCTTGGTCGGAATGACGATGAGGTTATTTTTCTACCCCACTCACTCATTAAGCGCATACAAACCCTGCGCGCCTTCCGGCTCCCCTGCCGCTACAACAGGCGAAAGCAGCAATTCACTCACCGGAACGACCTCAAACCCCCGCGCCTTAAGGCTAGGCAGCCACGCCATCAACGCCTCATACGTCACGCGCTTCGGATGTCCAATCGCAATCGCATACCCTTTCTTGAGCGCAATCCGCTCCGCCTTGGCAAGCGCATTACGAACAAATTCCGGCGTTTCCTCATGATCCAAAAACACATCCCGCTCCGCATAATTCACACCCACCGCCCGCGCCGCCTCCGCCGCGACCGAAGTGCTAATCGTCTTGGAATCCACATAAAACAACCCCCGCTCACGCAGCGCTGTCGTAACCCATCCCATAGCCTTGGAATTCTGCGTCAAACGGCTTCCCATATGGTTATTCAACCCCTTATACCCGTCAAACGCGGCAAAAGCTTTATCGAGCATCGCCTCAATCTCCGCCTTGCTCATCGCATCTTTCAACGCAATCGGTCCCGTATCAATCGCCCCATCCATCGGCTCCATCGGCATATGAATGATCAACTCATGCCCATGATCCCGCGCCCGCTTCGTCGCCTTCTCCAAATTCCCCGCATAGGGTAAGAATGCAAGCGTCAACGGCACACCCTCAACACCACTCATCGCGCGGGTCATCGGATAATTCATCCCCATATCATCAATAATAATCGCAATCCGCGCCTTCTTTGATCCGGTATTTTGCAGCGCGTAAACAGGCGCAGGCTTCTTCTCTTCTTCCTGCCCACCCCGATTAAACTCCGCAACCAACGGATAGTTCTGAAGCGGCTTCAACAGCTGAAATACTATATTCTTCCGCGCCTTGGGCTGCGGCAAAGCCTCAAACTCCTCCGCCTCAAACACATCACCAATCGACTCAAACTCAACCTTAACATCGGCCTCATTCCCCACCGCCGAAGGCTCCACAACCTCCGCCACAGGCGCATCCGAAACCACAAACGCCTCCACCACCATCATCACCGCAATAACGATGACAATAACGACCAACAAACCCAAAGGATGAATAATTTGCGGAAAACGCCGACTCATGTCCAAAATACTATCGCAAATAACCCTTGCGTTCCACTGCTTCAAAACGGCATATATGAAACCCATGATAACTTTGATCGACAATTACGACAGCTTCACCTACAACCTCGTCCAATACTTAGGCGATTTAGAGGTCGAAACACGCATCTACCGCAACGATAAAATCACGGTGGACGAAGTTTTAACCGAAAACCCAAAAGGCCTCATGATCTCCCCCGGCCCAAGCGACCCCGACAATGCCGGAATCTGCCTAAACCTCGTACACGCCGCCGCAAAGCATGACATCCCCCTCTTCGGCGTTTGCCTAGGCCACCAGACAATAGGCCAAGCCTTCGGCGGAAACATCATCAAAACCCCACCCATGCACGGCAAAACCAGCCAAATCACCCACACCAACAAAAGCGCGTTTAAGGGCCTCCCCTCACCTCTCACCGTCACCCGCTATCACTCCCTCATCATCGAACGCGAAACCTGCCCCGACACCTTGCAAATCACCGCGCAAACCGACGATGGCATCATCATGGGCGTAGCCCACAAAACCAAACCCATCCACGGCGTCCAATTCCACCCCGAAAGCATCGCGACCGACCACGGCCACCAAATGCTTCAAAACTTCATCGATATATTGTAAAAGATATCTATGCTACCCGACACAACCGCCCCCATCACCGAATCCGAAATGCGCACCGCCATGACCACCATCATGAACGGCGAAGCCGCAGACACCCAAATCGCCCCCTTCCTCACCGCCATGAATGATCGTGGCGAAAGTGTTGAGGAAATCACCGGCGCCGCCAAAGCCATGCGCGAAAAAGTCATTCCCATCAACGCCCCCTACGGCGCGGTCGATTGCTGCGGCACTGGCGGCGATGCCTCCGGCACATACAACATCTCCACCGCCGTCGCGCTCATCGCGGCATCCTGCGGCGTGCCAATCGCCAAACACGGCAACCGCGCCGCCAGCTCAAAATCCGGCGCCGCCGACGTCCTCGAAGCCTTAGGCGTAAATCTCGACCTCCCGCCCGATCGCCTCGAAGAAGCCCTAAAGCTCTACAATTTCGCCTTCCTCATGGCCCCAAACCATCACCCGAGCATGAAACACGTCGCCCCCGTACGAAAGCAACTAGGCCGCCGCACAATCTTCAACCTCCTCGGCCCCCTCGCCAACCCCGCCGGAACGCGCCTTCAACTCATCGGCGTATATGACGAAAAATGGCTAATCCCCATGGCGGAAACCCTGCAAAAGCTCGGCACAAAACGCGCATGGGTCGTGCATGGCACAGACGGCCTCGACGAAATCACCACCACGGCAGAAACCAAAATCGCTATCCTCGATGAAGGCCAAATCACCACAAAAACCCTCAGCCCCGATGATTTCGGCCTGCCTACCGCCGCACCAGAATCCCTAAAAGGCGGCGATGCCGATGAAAACGCCACCGCCCTCCGTGCCCTCCTCGAAGGCCGCCAATGCAGCTACCGTGACATCGCTCTGGCCAACGCCGCCGCCGTCCTGCTCATCGCCGGCAAAGCCGAAACCCTCAAAGAGGGCGTAGCCCTCGCCGCCGCAGAAATCGACAGCGGCCACACTTACCAAACCCTAAAAGACTACATCCAATTCACAAGAGAAGCCCTATGAGTAGCGTCCTAAACGAAATCTGCGCCCGCAAAGCCGAGCATGTCGCCGCGCAAAAGGCAAAAACCCCTCTAACAGAGCTCGAAGCACAAGCAAAAGCAGCCGAAGCCCCACGCGGCTTCATCAACGCCATAAAATCCGCACCTGACAAGGCCCTAATAGCAGAAGTCAAAAAAGCTTCCCCCAGCAAAGGCATCATCCGCGCCGATTTTAACCCCACCCAAATCGCCCGCATTTATGAGGATAACGGCGCAACCTGCCTCTCCGTCCTAACCGACGAGCCGTATTTCCAAGGGCACGATGAATACCTCAAAACCGTAAAATCCGAAGTCAAAATTCCCGTCTTGCGCAAAGATTTCATGATCGACCCTTACCAAATCATCGAATCCCGCGCCCTTGGCGCCGATTGCATCCTCATCATCATGGCCGCCCTCTCCGACGCGCAAGCCAAAGAACTCTACGACCTCTCAACCGCCCAAAACATGGATGTCCTCGTGGAGGTTCATAACGCCGAAGAACTGGAACGCGCCGCGCGACTTTCCCCCGCCATGATCGGCGTCAATAACCGTAACCTCAAAACCCTAAAAGTCGATACCCAAACCAGCTTCGACCTCTTAGGCAGCATCCCCGACACCGCCATCAAAATCGCCGAAAGCGGCCTAGCCGATGCAAACGTCATAAATCGCCTAAATACCGCCGGCTACAACGGCTTCCTCATCGGCGAATCCCTCATGCGCGAACCCGACATCGCCGCCGCCATCAAAAACTTATTTGACACATAAGATGAACTAAAGTAGAACAAAAGAGAAATATCCGAATCTCTACTGCGTTTATGATTTAGTCTTTGAAGGGGAAAACCATGCTTACACGCAAACAACGCGAATTACTTTTGTTCATCCACGGGCGCTTACAAGAAGACGACGTTCCCCCTTCATTTGAGGAAATGAAAACCGCCCTCGGTCTCAAATCAAAATCCGGCATCCATAGATTAATCAGCGGCCTTGAAGAACGCGGCTACCTAAAACGCCTCCCCCACCGCGCCCGTGCCCTCGAAATCATAAAACTCCCCGATAGCTTCGAAGAAACAAAAACCGTAGCAGACACCGTCCCCGCCGCCGCGAACGAAGATTACACCCCCATCCCCCTCTTGGGCAAAATCGCCGCCGGAACCCCGATCGAAGCCATCAGCCACGAACAAGATAACATTCCCGTCCCCCCATCCATGATGGGCTTTGGCGAACATTACGCCCTCACCGTTGATGGCGAATCCATGATTAAGGCCGGAATCAATGACGGCGACACGGTCATTATCGAACGCTGCAACACCGCCAATAACGGTGAAATCATCGTCGCACTCGTCGATGGCGAAGAAGCCACCCTAAAACGCCTCCGCCGCGCAGGCGGCAAAATCGTCCTAGAACCCGAAAACGACGCCTTCGAACCCCAAATCCTAGAACCCGAACGCGTCCAGATCCAAGGGCGTCTGGCAAGCCTCATGCGTACATACCATTAAGCAAAGCGCCGCAAGAGCGAGGTATCAGTAACATTGGCCTTGCCGCAATCTCCCCGCAAAAACCGTAATCTTCGCGTCCCTTGTCTCGGCGAAGCCCGAAGGGCGAAGACGAATTCGCGTTAAAAATCCCCAACACACTTGTTAAGACAGCATCCCGCCAACCTAACGCGCAACCCACGGCCGATCCCCGCGATAATCCTCAACCCGCCGAACAATCACCGCACCATTCCGAACCTCAAAACTATGCGCCCCATGCCGATACACATCAAACCGCGTATATAAATCCGCCGCACAAACCGTATCCGGCGGTGAATATTTTGACAAAACCAAATCCGCCCACGCACATTCCGCCCGCAAAATATCCGCCCGATGATCCTTCAAATACGAAATCTTCACCCCTTCCACACCCATCCGGCACGCAAACCCGTCACAACGAACCCTAAAATCACCATTTTCGAAACGCCCCTCTTTGGAAAAAGACTCCGCCGCCCCGATCTCCAATCCCGAAATCCGCTCCCAACTCTCCCGCACAAAACGCTCCTTCCGCCGATCCGAAACATAGATTTGCCCATCCGCATCATCCCAAATCGCCACCAAATCAAATTTCGAAGAAATCGATGAAATTTGCGATTTAGCATCGAATGAAGCGATAGAGAGCAGAAGAAACACGCAAGCAAAAACACCCCGCAACCACCCTTTCAAAATCGCCACCGAAAGCCCCGCAAACACAAAAAACACAAGCGCCAAAACATTCCATTGCGCCGTCCGCAGTACCGCCCCATCCATATCCGCCACAAAATGCGCCAAATACAAAACCGCCTGCAACCCCGGCTCCATAAGCATAAGCGTCCAACCCTCAAGCCCAAACGGCATCAAAAGCAACGCCAAAACCGCCAAGGGCATCACCCAAAACCCTAAAATAGGCACCGCCAAAACATTCGCCAAAACCCCGTAAACCGACAAAACCTGAAAATGATACAGCGTCAGAGGCGCCGTCCCGATGGTCGCCACAACACTCGTCATACAAACCCCGAGCACATAAAGCCCCAAACGCCGCAGCCCCCCCGCGCTCCGCCGCCACCGCGCCCAAACGGGCCGCAACCAATCATAAAAAACAATCAACGCGGTTACGGCGGAAAACGACATCTGAAAACTCGCCGACATCAAACTTTCAGGAAAAAACAGCAATATCACCGCCGCCGCAAACGCCACCACCCGCAACGACATCGGCGATCGATCCAGCAATATCGCCAAAAACACAATCCCCACAGACAGCATCGCCCGCTGCGTCGGGATCGTCGCGCCCGCCAAAAACATGTAAAACAACGCACCAGCACACGCAAACACGGCGGCATATTTCTTAACCGGATAGCGCAGCGCAAAACCCGCAAATGCCGCCATCCCGAACCGCGCCGCCATAAATAAAAACCCCGAAAACAACCCGACATGCAGCCCCGAAATCGCCAACATATGCGCCAACCCCGCCGCACGAATCGCCTCCATATCCCCCTCATCCATCGCCGTACGCCGCCCAATCATCAACGCCTTGGCAAGCGCCGCGCTTGATCCCTCCAACGCGGCATTAATCCGCACCCCCACCGCATGCCGCAACCCTTCAAAATCAAACTGACGCGCAGGCACACTCTCTAAAACTTCCGGCGTTTTATACCCAAACCCAAGCGCCCCAATCGATTTAAAATACATAAAGCGCTGAAAATCAAAACCATCAGGAATCACCGGCGCAGAAGGCGCAGATAAATTCGCCAAAACCCGAACCCGCTGCCCCACCGCAAGCCCCTCAGGTTTCCAAACCTTCAACCGCACCTTCCGAGGCACATTCTCCGCCGCAACGCCTTCAATCTCCACACCGGATAAAACCAACCGCGCGCCCTTTTCCAAATCCTCAATCGCCGAAATATCGCCAACAACATCAACAAATTCCAATTCGCGTTCCAAAAGCGGCGTATGAACCACCACACTCCGCCATTGCGCCGCACTAAACCCAACCCCCACCAACAATGCCGCATAAAGCAAATAATTCCGCCGCCACACCGCCAACCCAAATAACGGCAAAACACCACAAAGCCCCGCCCAAACCGGCGGCTCATTAGACAACGCAAAATACCCCGCAATCCCGATCGCCAATAAAACAGGCACAAACAAAAACGCCTGCACCCGATGCGCCGCAATCTCATCACATAAAAACATCCAAATTTTTGTTAAAACCTGCAAAAGAGTTGCGCCGTCCGGTTGTTAAAGCTAAAAACCTTTATGACCCAAGAGAAACAAATTGTCACCCGCTTCCCTCCCTCCCCAACCGGCCTTATGCATATCGGCAATGCCCGCACGGCGCTGTTCAATTGGCTCTATGCCCGCGCAAATGGTGGGAAGTTTCTCATCCGGATCGAGGATACCGACCGCAAACGCCACTCCGAAGAAGCCGTGCAAGTCATCCTCGACGGCCTCGAATGGCTAGGCCTGAACTACGACAACGAACCACAATCCCAATTCGCCAACCGCCAAAGGCATATCGAAGTCGCCAACCAACTCCTCGCCACCGGCAAAGCCTATAAATGCTACTGCAGCCCCGAAGAGCTCGCCGAAATGCGTGAATCCGGCAACGGCTATAACCGCAAATGGCGCGATAACACAGACACCCCACCCGAAGGCATCGATCCCGTCATCCGCATCAAAGCCCCCATGAGCGGCGAAACCACCATCCATGACGAAGTCCAAGGCGACGTCACCGTTAAAAATGATCAGCTCGATGATTTCATTATCCTGCGCAGTGATAACACACCAACCTACATGCTCTCCGTCGTTGTTGACGACCATGATATGGGCATCACGCACATAATTCGCGGCGATGACCACCTCAACAACGCCTTTCGCCAAAAAGTCATCTTTGACGCGATGGAATGGGCCACACCAATCTTCGCCCACACCCCGCTCATCCATGGCGCGGACGGTGCAAAATTCTCCAAACGCCACGGCGCGCAGAGCATCAAAGAATACGCCGATATGGGCTTCTTGCCGGAGGCAATGCGCAATTACCTCATGCGCCTTGGCTGGGGTCATGGAGATGAGGAAATCATCCCCGACGCAAAGGCATTAGAGCTCTTCGACCTCTCCGGCATCGGCAAAGCTGCCGCCAAATTCGACTTCGCAAAGCTCGAAAACCTAAACGCGCATTACATCAATGAACTCTCCGCCGCAGAAATGATCGCGCACCTAACCCCTATTTACGCCGCGCAAGATGACCTTACCTTTGACACACAGACGCAAAAATGGATCACCGAGCATAGCGATGAGTTAAAGTCACGCAGCAAGACCCTCCCGCAACTAGCTGAGGATGCATCATTTTACGCCAAGCGCGCCCCCTTCGCCTATGACGCAAAGGCAGACGCATTACTGGATCAAGACGGTGTCACGACCCTATCCCACCTCAAAACCGCCCTCGAAACCTTAAGCGATTGGAACGAAAGCGAAATCCAAAATGCATGCAAGAGTATCGCCGGCGAGCATAAAGAAGGAAAGCTCGGCAAAGTAGCCATGCCGTTGCGCGCCGCCCTAACCGGCACAACCACCTCCCCCTCAATCTTCAAAGCCGCAGAGATATTAGGCCGCGAGGAAGCCCTCACCCGCCTAAACGCCGCCATCAACAGGCTATAGTCGTTTGGATTAAGGATATGACTATATCCACAAACTTATCCACAAGTTCTGATTGATATCACGGCGCATTAAGACTATCCTAATAATGTTGTTCTAACATTGCGTATTCTTCGCAAACCTTCTGCACAAATTGGGGATCATAATGGCCAAAGACAAAGCAAATCAAAACGGTAAAACCTTCACACTCACCAACGACCAAACGGGCGAGAAATACACCCTCCCCGTACAAGATGGAACCTGCGGCCCAAGCGTCGTTGACATCCGCAAATTCTACGCCGAAACCGGCCACTTTACTTTTGACCCAAGCTTCACGGCAACCGGAAGCTGTAAATCAAAAATAACATTTATTGATGGTGAAAAAGGCATCCTCATGCATCGCGGCTACACGATTGAGGAGCTGGCGGAAAAAAGTAACTATCTCGAGGTTGCGCACCTCCTCCTCTACGGCGATCTACCAAAGAAAAAAGAATTCGAAGAGTTCGAGCATAACATCACCTATCACACCATGGTGCATGAGCAAATCAACTACTTCTTCCGTGGCTTCCGCCGTGATGCGCACCCCATGGCGGTGATGTGCGGCGTTGTTGGCGGCCTTTCGGCCTTCTATCACGACTCGCTCGATATCTGGGACCCGCAGCAACGCGAAATCTCCGCCCACCGACTGATTGCAAAAATCCCGACCATCGCGGCAATGACCCTCAAATACACACACGGCCAACCATTCATGTATCCGCGAAACGATTTATCTTATGCGGAAAACTTCCTTTATATGTGCTTCGGCCTTCCGGCTGAACCTTATAAAGTTAACCCCGTCCTCGCCAATGCGATGGACAAAATCCTGATCCTCCACGCCGATCACGAGCAAAACGCCTCAACCTCAACCGTCCGCATCGCCGGCTCATCCCAAGCCAACCCCTTCGCTTGTATCTCCTCCGGCATCGCTTCCCTATGGGGCCCTGCTCACGGCGGCGCGAACCAGGCTGTCCTCGAAATGCTCGATGAAATCGGTGATAAAAAGAACATCCCCGAATATATAAAACGCGCAAAAGATAAAGACGACCCGTTCCGCCTCATGGGCTTTGGTCACCGCGTTTACAAAAACTTCGACCCACGCGCAGGCGTCCTCAAAAAAGCCTGCGACGAAGTCCTTGATGATCTGGGCATCAACGATCCACGCCTCGAACTCGCGATGGAGCTAGAGCGCATCGCCCTCGAAGATCCATATTTCGTTGACCGCAAACTCTTCCCGAATGTCGATTTTTATTCCGGCATCATCCTAAAGGCGATGGGCTTCCCAACCGAAATGTTCACCGTCCTCTTCGCCGTCGCGCGTACCGTCGGGTGGATTTCACAATGGAAAGAAATGATGGAAGAGCCATCCTTACGCATCGGTCGCCCGAGACAGCTTTACACCGGCGAACCTCAACGCCCCTATGTTCCAATGAGCAAGCGCAAATAAGCGTTAAAGAAACTCCGCAACAAACGCAGCGGCGCGGCGCGAAGGTGCTTCGTCGCTGCTTTGCGTAAGGGCAGCACGTAACGCGGCAAAATCCTCTTTCTGCGCATCCCGAGATTCCAACAAACCAGAAAACTCACCCGCAATAATCTCGTCATCACATTCCTTTTGCAAAAACTCCGGCACTGCCGCCTTTTGCAAAATAATATTCGTCAAATGCGCATATTTCGTTTTCACCAACATCTTGATCACAAACGCCGTCAAACCATTCGCGCGATAGGCAATAAGATGCGGAATATTCATATAAGAAAGCTCCAACCCAACCGTCCCCGAAACCGCCATCGCCACATCACATGCCTTCATCGCCGCCCATTTCTTCTCCGCATCACTGCTCACAAAAAACGGCATTTGACATTCCTCAAGCACCTTACGCACCTCATACTCCAAATGCGGCAAAGTCGGAACAAGCACAAAAGTATTGGGGCTTTCTTCGTAAATCGCATTCAAGGCCTCACAAAACACCGCCCCATGGCGCTTAACCTCCTGCTCCCGACTCCCCAGATAAAGCCCGATCAGCAACGTATCATCACCCAATTCCAAATCCTTCCGCATCCCCCGATCCGGCGTGGCATCTTGCTCGATAATCGAATGCCCGACATAGGCCGCCTTTAACCCATGCTTGGTAAAATATTCCGGCTCAAACGGAAACAAACACATCAAACCATCAAGGAAACCAGCCACATATTTCGCCCGCCCCGGCCGCCACGCCCACACGCTCGGCGCAACATAATGCAAAATCTTCCCCTTATAAATCCCGCGTTTCTTCAACAACTTCGCAACCCGAAAATTAAAGTCAGGCAGGTCAATCCCGATCACAACATCCGGCTGCGCCTTCTCGATCTCCTCCACCATCCGATCAATTAGCTTGAGCAAGCGCCGCATCTGCATCACAACCTCAAACAAACCCATCACACATAAATCCTGCATCGGCATAAGACTCGATAGCCCCTCCCGCGTCATCGCATCCCCGCCAACACCGATAAAGCGCACCTCCGGCTGCGCCTCTTTCATCGCCGCCATCAAACCACCACCAAGCACATCGCCCGATTCCTCCCCCGCAATCAAAAACACCGTTTTTCTCATTCAAATTCCTCCGGTTTAATCCCAATCACAAACACCCCCAAATCATCCGCCACCCCCCGCACTTTTTCAAGCTCGGCAATAAAACTATGCCCCGCATGCACCGCAATTCCGCGCAATCCCGCCGCATGAATATTCCGCACCGTATCCACCCCAATCGTCGGCAGGTCGAGCGCCTTATCCTGCTGCGGCTTACAAAGCTTCACCAGCACACCGCCCGAACCATCCCACCGCGCAATCATCGCATCCGTTCCATCCGCATCTTCCCGCAAAATCCGCTCCCCGCGCACAATCACCGCCTGCCCGATATCATCCCGACCAAGGGCAAGCGCCGCCGTCACACCGGCCTTAATATCCGCCAAATCCTGCACCTCCGGCTGGACGCTTCCCAAAACCCCACGCGGCGCAAGCGCATCATCCACAAATTCCTGCATCCCGCGCACCACAAACCCTTCCCCCGCCAACACATCTTTCAACGAAGACAGCAAATCACTATCCCCACCACGCACCGCCAGCTTAGCCAGAATCTGCGCCCCTTTCAGGTCGGTTTTCAATGTCGAAAAGGAAGGCCGCTTGATCGCCCCAATCAAAACAAGGTCACGTATCCCCCGCGCCTTCAACGCCTTAATCACGCGCCCCGCCTGCCCCAAACCAACCGAGATACATTCAACATCATCAAACCGCGCCACATCCACTTGCCCCTCAAACGCCACCACAAATACCGCAATGCCCTTGGCCTGACACGCCTCCACCAACACGCGCGGCAACACCCCGCTCCCCGCCAATATCCCTATCTTGCTCGGTAAATCATTCATTTCTTCGGCGGCTGACACAGCGGCATTTTGGATTGCGAGAGCGCAAAGGCAATCACCTCCTGCGCGGTTTCAAAATCGGAAAACGCATCTTTAGCGCTATGAAGGCGCTCATCCAATGTTCCCTGCCCCTCAAACACCTCGGCAAATACCCGCTTTAATGTCTTAATCTCATCCTTCGAAAACCCGCGCCGTTGCAGGCCAATAAGGTTCAAACCATGCAAAGCCGCCCGCTCCCCCTTCACCAAACCATAGGGGATAACATCATTCTCAACCCCGCTCATCCCGCCAATCATCGCATGATCACCAATACGCGAGAATTGATGCACCGCCGAAAGGCCGCCAATAATAACAAAGTCGCCAACCTCGACATGCCCCGCGAGCGTAGCATTATTCGCCAAAATCACATGGCTCCCCACAACGCAATCATGCGCCACATGCGCGCCCATCATGAACAAGCAATTATCACCAACCCGCGTTTCCTGCGCCCCTTGCACCGTGCCCGGGTTCATCGTCACATGCTCGCGAATGGTGTTATTCGCGCCAATAATCAGGCGCGTATCCTCCCCCGCATATTTCAAATCCTGCGGCGCAGAGCCAAGCGAAGAAAACGGGTACACAATGCTCCCCGCGCCAATGCTGGTATGCCCCTCAATCACAACATGCGATTTAAGCGTAACATTATCGCCAAGCGTAACATGCGCCCCAATCACACAATAAGGACCAATAAAAACGCCCTGCCCAAGGCTCGCGCCATCTTCAATAACCGCAGTCGGATGAATAGAATTTGTCATACAATGATACTACCCCCAATGATGCGCAGCACAAATAAAGCTTTGTAACGCACTGAAACAATCCCGAAGAAAATCATAGGCTTGACAGGAAAGGAATAATATCCTAATATTAAATCCATAAACTCCGATACATGCGCCTGTATTTCACCCCAAAAGAAAACCTCACCCCCTCCCCCCATACCTGAGACGAACAAAGTGAAGCAAAGCGCTTTTACCGCACAAAAACAAAGGGATAGAGAGCAAAAAAAACAGGAAATGTAGCCTTAGTACCCACCCTCTCAGGCAGGGAATGAACGCGCTGTGACTTCGCTGTGCTCGCTGTGTTTAAAAAACTGCGCTTAAAAAAGAGCTAGCTCTTATCGGTAATCATCGCACTAAACGTCGCCTCGGCGCAAACCTTGTCACCAACCTTGGCAACACCCTGAAACTTCCACACCGCACCACGAGAGCGGATTTTCTCGACATGGATATGCATACTATCCCCGGGGGTCACGGGGGCGCGGAAACGAGCATTGTCGATTGTCATGAAATACACAACCTTGCCCTCGGCCTCCGCCCCTAAGCTTTCGACACAGACAAGCGCAGCAGTCTGCGCCATCGCCTCAACAATCAAAACACCGGGCATTACGGGAAGGTTTGGAAAATGCCCCTGAAAATGCGGCTCGTTCATCGTGACATTTTTAAGCGCCACCGCGCGTTCACCTGCCTCCATCTCCAAAATGCGGTCAACCAGCAAAATCGGATAGCGATGCGGGATCATCTCCATGATCCGGTTAATATCAATTGGTGTATGTGTAGTTTCAGTCATAGCTATGAATTATGCTTTTTTCTTGTTTTTAATCAAGGATTTTAATGCCCCAATCTGCCGCATCGCCTGCTTAATCGGCATCGCCGGACTGCCAAGCTGCTCTTGCCCCGCCGGAACATTCCGCATAACACCCGATTGCGCACCAATTTTCGCGCCCATACCAATATGCAAATGCCCCGCAACGCCGACCTGCCCGCCAAGCATAACAAAATCATCAAGCACAGTAGAACCGGAAATTCCAACCTGCGCCACAATAACACAACAGCGACCAATCTTAACATTATGCCCAATTTGCACCAAATTATCGATCCACGTCCCATCGCCAATAACCGTATCCGGCCCCGCACCACGATCAATCGTCGTGTTCGCACCAATCTCGACACCATTGCCGATAATAACGCGCCCCAACTGCGGCACTTTAACAAAACCAGCCGGATCAGGTGCAAAACCAAACCCATCTTGCCCAATCGCCGCGCCGCGATAAATGCTTACATGATCACCAATAACCGCATGCGAAATCACCGCATTCGCACCAATCCGGCACCCTTGCCCGATAATAACATTATCACCAATCACAGCCCCGGCCTCGACCAGAGTGCCTTCGCCAATCACCGCGCCCTGCCCAATCACCGCACTCTCATGCACGCCGCCCTGCTGAACAACTTGCGGATAAAAAGCCTGCGCGGCTTGGGCATAAGATTTATAAGGCGCAGGAGAAAGCAGCAGTGCGCACCCCTTCGGCGCAAACTCCGCCACATCCGGATGGCAAATCACCGCCGCCGCCTCGGTCGCAACAAACTGCTCTTTATACTTCACATTATCAAAAAAGCTAAGCTGCCCCGCCCCCGCAACATCAAGCGGTGCAACATCATCAATGGAAATATCATCCCCAAAAAGCTCCGCCCCGATTTGCGCAGCAAGCGCAGACAACGTAAACGGCCCTTGATTATCAAAGAAACGAGGATCAGCCATATACCCAGCCTAATCCTTCACTGCGAATTTAACATCAAGCGGCTTCTTATCCATCACCGCCAAAACATCCTTGGTAATATCAAGCGCATTCCCCGCAACAATGACCGAGCGCTTAGAAAGCACAACCTCATACTCACGCTCCTTCGCGATATCGGCAACAACATCGCTCACATGATTACGAAGCGTTATAATCGCCTTCGCCGACGCTTCCTCGAAATTACGCTTATTCTTCTGCGTCAATTTCCGCATATCGAGCAATTTTTGCTCATAATCCTTGCTTTGCTTTACAAAGGCTTCCTCGCCAAGCTCTTTACGCTTTTCAAACAACGCCTTACCGTCCTTACGAAGCGCATTTTCCTTCTCGGACAGCTTCCCCAAAAGCTTCTCCCGCGCGGCATTGCGCTTCTTTTGCAACGCCTTGGCGGCCTTGGATTCCTGCATGATATAATCAACATCCAAAACCCCGATCGATGTCTGCGCGAACGCAGGCAGCGAGACGCTAAACGCAATCAAAAATAATAAAACCCGAATACTCATAACGCAATTCTCCTAAAACCGTGTTCCGAAATTAAAGCGGAACACTTCTTCCTCATCAAAATCTTCATCCACAATCGGCTTGGCAAAATCAACCCGCAACGGCCCAAACGGCGAACGCCACGAAAGCCCAAGCCCTGCACTCACACGGATCGAACTTTCATCCAGCAAATCCGTACCGCTCTCATCAATATCATAAAGCGATCCAAAATCACTAAACGCATGCCCCAAAACCCCGAGATCATCATCCAGCCCAAGCGGAAACGACGTTTCAACCGATCCACGATAGAAGAAATTACCACCAAGGGAGTCATCCGTGCTCGCATCACGCGGGCCAACACCGCCACGCTCAAACCCGCGCAGATTGCTACCGCCAAGGAAGAAACGCTCGTTAATCTTCACATTTTCATCGCCATAACCTTCAATCGCGCCAACCTCACCAAGGACATTAAACACCACATCATCCCAAATGGAATAATAATAAGATGCACCCGTCTTACCGGAAACATATTGCGCATTCCCGCCAAGTCCGGCCAATTCCGTATCAATCCAATACATCAAACCTTCGGTTGGGAAGATTGCACTATCAAGGCTGTCATAGGTAATGCGCTGCGAAATCGCGGAGGTGTCGCGCTCGCCTTCCTGATCACGGATAAAGCGTGACGCATCCGTATCAACATCCGTAATCTCGTTCCGCTCATAACGATAACGCCAATTTTGCCGCCACCGCTCGGAAAGCGGGTAGCCAAGGCGCACACCGCCCCCCGTACGCGTTTGGTCATACGAACTCTCATCCTGCAAATCGCGGGTAATATGGAACGCATCCACACCCGCCGACACATCCCGGTCAAGGAAATACGGCTCAGTAAAGGAAGCATCAAACTCCGTACGCGATCCGGCAACAACCGCGCCAAGCTTTAATTGCTGCCCCTTCCCAAGGAAGTTGCGCTCCCGAATACTAAAATCCGCCAAAGGCCCGTCATTGGTTGAAAAACCCGCACCAAGAGAAAGCTCCCCCGTCGATTTCTCCATAACCGTAACATCAATAACCGTCTTATCCGGCGCAGAACCGCGCGATGTTGAAACATTAACCGCCTCAAAGAAATCCAAATTCCGCAAACGCTGCTCGGATCTTGCCAATTTAGACTTATTGAACGGGTCGCCTTCAGCCAACAAAAACTCGCGGCGCACAACCTTATCAAGGGTCCGCACATTCCCGTTCACATTAATCCGCTCGACAAATACACGCGGTGATTCATTAATGCCAAAGGTAATATCAACAACCCCTTCGGCAACATTACGATCAACATCGGGACGCACATCCACAAACGCATATTGCAAATCCCCGAGCTTATCCGTCATCGCATCCGTGCTTTCCTGCACATAATCCGCATTATACCAATCCCCAGTAGCCGGCACGATGGACGGACGCAAAACTTCCGCATCAAAATTACGAAGGCGGGAATCGATGTTCAACGCTCCAACGCGATAACGCTTCCCTTCCTCAACCGTAAAGGTTACGTAAAAGCTATCCTTCTCCTGCGACAACTCCGCCACCGCAGAAACAAGCCGGAAATCCGCATAACCATGGGAAAGGTAGAAACGACGCAACAATTCCTGGTCAAACGCCAAACGATCCGGATCATAATTATCCGCCGCCGTTAAAAAACGATACCAAATATCTTCCCGCGTCGAAATCTCCGAGCGCAAACGATCATCGTCAAACCGCTCATTACCAACAAATTTAATGCTCTCGATTTTCGTGACATCGCCCTCATCAACTTCAAACACAAGGTTCACACGATTTTGATCCAGCTTGATAATCTTCGGCTCGATATTCGCGGAGAAACGCCCCTGCCGACGGTAAACCTGATAAAGCCGCGTCACATCACCCTGCACACGCGTACGGGTGAAAACCTGCCGTGGACGGGCTTGAATTTCGGAGAGGAGCTGCGCATCTTCAATCGCATCATTCCCTTCAAACGCAATTTCGTTCACAACCGGATTTTCAACAACATCAACAATCAACGTGCTGCCGTCCTGCCGCAAACCAACATCCGCGAACAGCCCCGTCGCAAACAAAGTCTTAAGCGAATTATCAAGCCGCGCCCGATCCACCGCATCACCAGGTTGAAGATTCATATAAGAGAGTATCGTCGAAGGCTCGATCCGCTGCGATCCCTGCACATCGATATCGCGAATAATATTCTGCGCCTGCGCAGGCGATATACCAACCGCCACAAAAACAGCCAAACTTAAAATGAAACGAAACATGATCGAAATCCCCTTATTCATATTATGAATCTCTACTCAAAGTATAAAACCAAAAATCACAACACAAGCTGTAAAATATCATTGATATTGGCAAACGCCATCAACCCGATCAAAATCACCAATCCCGCGCGAAACGCATATTCCTGCACCGGCTCGGGCACGGGTTTACCCAAAATTGCTTCAAAGAAATAAAACACCAAATGCCCACCATCGAGCATCGGAATCGGAAACATATTAATCAGCCCCAAATTAATCGAAAGCAACGCCGCAAATAACACAAGCGCAACCAAACCTTGCTGCGCCATATCACCCGCCAATGCCCCAATACGGATAATCCCGCCCAGCTCCTGCGCGCTGCGCGTACCCGTAATCATCTGCCCGAGTGCCTCAAGCGTCCCGCGCGTCACATCCCAGCTCTCGATAATGGCCTGCCCGAATGAGTTTGTGAGCGAGTGCTTAACAAACACCTCCCCCTCGACATCCGCTAAATACAAAACCCCGTAATCCGGATCTTCCGGATCAAAAACCCCTGCATTCATATCCGAAACCGGCTTAACCTGAAGCGTTTGCGAACCATCTTTGCCCGACGGGATCATCAAATCAAATTCACGATCCATAACCTTGCGCAAGGCCGCCGCAATCACGGCCTGATCATCACCCTCGCCAAACTCGCGCCCGTCAATGCCCTTAATCGTATCAACCTGTATCGCGTTACGCGGGCTAATCAACCCAAGCAAACCACGGCTATGTTTAAAGCCAAAGCGGTCTTCTTGCTCCTGCTTTTCCGGCTTGGCATAGATATCAATAATGTCATCCCCGCGCTGCACCACAAAATGCTTCTCGGTATCAAGCGCAATCATCATCTCGCGGCGAATATCCTCGAAACTATTGATCTTCACACCATCAATGGAAATTAGCGCATCATGCGCCTCAAATCCGGCCTTATCCGCCGCCGAACCTTCAATCACCGCCGCCGCAACGGGCGGCGTCACTGGTTGCCCATTCAACGCAAACAACCCCGCAAACAATAAAATCGCGAATATATAATTAATCGCAGGGCCCGCAATCACAACCAAGGCACGCTGCCAAACCGGCTTTGCAAAGAATGCCTCAGCCTTTTCCGCCTCCGTCATCGGGCGCGATGCTTCCTCGCCCTCTTTAACCTCATCCGTGCTCCCCGCGCTCGCCGGATCAGTATCGCCGAACATCTTCACATACCCGCCAAGCGGGATCATCGAAAATTTCCACCGCGTGCCATGCGAATCATCAAACCCAAACAATTCCTTACCAAAACCAATCGAGAACACCTCAACCCGCACACCACAAAGCCGCGCAACAGAATAATGCCCCCACTCATGCACAAATACGAGCACAGAAAGCACAAGCACAAACGCCCCGCCATACGTCCAGACATTGCCGCCAACCATCTGAAAAACTTCAAAAATATCCATTAAACTGCTTTCTTAATCTGTCCGTTTATATAAGTATCCGTGGCATCACGCACCGCGCGATCATAGGCTATAATAGCCATCAAATCACGTAAATCACCCTTATCATTAGCATCAAGCGCCGCCCGCACACAATCGACAATCTGCATAAACCCAATTCTACCCGCAAGGAAAGCATCAACCGCCACCTCATTGCTCGCGTTCAGCGCAATACAAGCCCCCTGCCCACCGCGCAGCGCCGCATACGCCAAGCCGATCGCCGGAAATCGCGCATCATCCACGCTCGAAAAATCGAGTCGTGCCATGGCCTTTAAATCCAACCGCGCCCCCGGCGTTTCCATCCGCGCCGGATAGGCAAGACAATGCGCAATCGGCGTGCGCATATCACTCGCCCCCATCTGCGCCAACACCGACCCATCGGCATATTCAACAAAGGAATGCACAACCGATTGCGGATGAACAATCACGTCAATGCGCTCCGGCGGCATGTTAAACAAATAATGCGCCTCAATAATCTCGAGCGCCTTGTTCATCATGCTCGCACTATCCACCGAAATTTTCCGCCCCATCGACCAATTAGGATGCGCAATCGCCTGCTCCGGCGTGGCTTTGCGCATATCCTCCAATGACCATTCACGAAACGGCCCGCCCGAGGCGCTCAAAATAACCCGATCAATCCCGCTGCGCTGCTCCTCATCGAACACCTGAAATATCGCGTTATGCTCGCTATCGAGGGGAAGGATTTTCGTGCCGTATTTCGCACATTCCGCCAAAACCAAATCCCCCGCCGCCACAAGCGGCTCTTTATTAGCAATCGCCACGGCCTTGGAATGCGGAATAGCCGCCAACAAAGGCTCAAGCCCCGCAAAACCGGAAATCGCCGCAACGGTTAAATCAACCGGCGCCGCAAGCGCCACCAACAATTCATCCGTCCCGCCTTGCGTCAAAACCGCCTGCGCCGCACCAAGCCTCTCACGCGCCACCCCAAGCCCCGCCGCATCACGATGCGCGCAAATCACATTCACATCAAACGCATCAGGCGCAGAGCAAACAACATCCACCGTGCTCTGCCCGATCGATCCCGTAACGCCGAGAATATTGATTGTTTTAGCCATGCCCTAAGCCCTAAACCAAAGACATCAAAATTAAGAACACCGGCGCCGCCAGCAACATGGAATCAATCCGGTCCAAAACCCCGCCATGCCCGGGAATAATATCCCCCGTATCCTTAAGCCCCGCCCGACGCTTCAACGCGGAAACCAGCAAATCCCCCGCCTGCCCCGCAAGGCCAAGCGCAACACCAATCGCCGCAATCGTTAAAGCATAACCAAGCTGAAACCCGTCAACACCGCTATAGATAAACACCGCAACAAACCCGTTCACCGCCGGAATCAATAACGCGCCCGCAAACCCCGACCATGTCTTATTCGGGCTAATTTTTTCCGCCAATTTCGGCCCGCCAAAGGTTTTGCCAAACACATACGCGCCTGTATCACTCCCCCAAATCATAAACAAACACGCCATCGCCCAGTAGAACCCAAAGCTCTGAAACACGAAATAGCAAGCCACAAAACTCGCCGGAATATAAAGCACCCCTGCTCCGGCGAAATAATAACGCTCCGGCGCATCACACGCAAAACTCATCCGCCCCCACTCATACAAGGATAAAAACGCCAAACCCGCGAGCAACGTAATAAACGGCCACCCCCCTGTATAAAGAACAACCAAAACAACCGGAATCAATACCGCCGCCGAGAGAAGGCGAATTTGCAATGATGAAAGATCAAACCCTTGCGCCACCACGCCCTATCCCTTCGAAGATTTCACCGCACCAAAACGTCGATCCCGCCGCGTATATTCACCAATCGCCGCTTCCAAATCATTAAACCCGAAATCCGGCCATAAAACATCGGTAAACACAAATTCCGTATACGCACATTCCCAAAGCAGAAAATTACTAATCCGCCGCTCCCCCGATGTACGGATCATAAGATCAGGGTCAGGAATGCCATGGGTCGAAAGATATTGCGGAAATAAACTCTCCAGCTCGATTTTGGAGACATCCTTATGTTTACGCATCAACGCATGAACCGCATTCACAATATCCTGCCGCCCACCGTAATTCAGCGCGATAATAACCGTAATCTTATCATTCTCCGCCGTTAGGCTCTCGGCATTTTCAATAAGCTTAACAATATCCGCCGCCAATGCCTCACGATCACCAATCACCTTAAGCCGCGCGCCATTGCGGTGAAGCTCCGCCGTCTCGCTACGCAAATAATAGCGCAGAAGATTCATGAGATCCTTAATCTCGCCTTCGGGCCGTGACCAATTCTCCGCCGAAAAGCCGAACAATGTAAGATACTCAACCCCAAGCTCCGCCGCTGAACTCACAACCTTACGCGCCGCTTCTGTCCCTTGCTTATGCCCCGCACTGCGCGGCAATCCACGCGCCTTCGCCCAACGCCCATTGCCGTCCATAATAATCGCCACATGTTTTGGAGTATCAGTCATCCAAAACACCTAAACCGTCATAATATCGGATTCTTTATCACTAAGAAGTTTATCAACCTTCTTGATAAATTCATCGGTGAGGTCTTGCACCTCGCCCTCATATTGCTTCTTCTCATCCTCGGATGCATCACCCTTTTTAATGGAATCCATCCCGTCTTTGCGGACATTACGGATCGCAACGCGCCCAGCCTCGGCATATTTACCGGCAACTTTCTTAAGGTCCGCACGGCGTTCCTCGGTCAAATCAGGCAAGGGGATACGAATGGTATTTCCCTCCGGCATCGGGTTAAGGCCAAGGCCGGAATCGCGAATGGCTTTCTCCGCCGCGCGAACATTGCCCGCATCCCAAACCTGCACCGTAATCATACGCGGCTCTGGCACGTTGACCGTCCCAACCTGATTAAGCGGCATTTTCGATCCATAAACATCCACCGTAACAGGATCCAATAAATGCACCGATGCGCGCCCCGTACGAAGCCCGCTAAACTCTTTGTTTAAATTATCAAGCGCACCGTCCATCCGGCGTTTTAAATCTGCATTATCGTAGGACATTAAATGCCTCCCTCATTATTTATTTCACAATTGTAAACTGGCCTTCGCCACCTGCGACACGGGCAAAATTGCCCTTCTCCCGCACGGAAAACACAACGATAGGAATATCATTCTCCCGCGCAAGCGATATCGCTGTCGCATCCATAACCCGCAATTCCTTGGTCAAAACCTCCATATAGGAAATCTCGTCATACCGCTCCGCATCCGGCACTTTTTGTGGATCAGCCGTATAAATCCCGTCAACCTTCGTTCCCTTAAAAATCGCATCGCAATCCATCTCGGACGCCCGAAGCGCACCCGCCGTATCGGACGAGAAATAAGGATTACCCGTTCCGGCGGCAAATATAACAACGCGCCCCTTCTCCATATGGCGAATGGCGCGGCGGCGAATATACGGCTCACAAATTGAATCCATCCGAATGCCCGATTGCACCCGCGTCTGCACCCCTAAATTCTCGAGCGCATTTTGCAACGCCAAGGCATTAATCACAATCCCGAGCATCCCCATATAATCCGCAGTCGTCCGGTCCATCCCCGCCGCGGCGCCGGAAACCCCGCGAAAAATATTGCCCGCCCCAACGACAACGCAAACCTCAACGCCGCTATCAACAACCTCTTTGATATCCTCGGCAACACTATGCACCGTCACGGGGTTAAGGCCAAAATCCTGCTCCCCCATCAAGACCTCACCGGACATCTTGAGCATAATACGCTTATAGGGCTGCTTTTTATCTATATTGGAAATCTCTGCACTCATGGAAAAGTACAATACCGATACTCTACCGCAGACACAATAACTTTCCCAAAAACAAAGGGGACAGTTTTTACAAACCATCCCCTTCACAAAACTTAAATTTGCAGGCCGTCTATCGCAGAAAAATTAGCCATTAGCGACTTTGCCAACTTCCGCCGCAAAATCCTCTTCTTCCTTCTCGATACCTTCACCGAGCTGAACACGGCTATAGCCAACAAGCTTGATCTCCGCGCCGGCTTCTTTTGCTGCATTCGCAACAACATCCGCAATGCGTGTTTCGCCATCAATCACGAATTTTTGATCAAGAAGACAGATTTCTTCGTAATATTTACGCATACGACCTTCAACCATCTTCTCGGCGATTTCTTGTGGCTTGCCTTCGGCTTTGGCTTGATCGATCAAGAACGTACGTTCTTTTTCCATTTCCGCCGCATCCACAGAGTCACGATCAAGATATTTTGGGAATGCCGCCGCAACATGCATCGCAACCTGCTTACCAAGCGCATTCAACGCATCCGCAGACGCATCGGATTCAAGCGCAACCAAAACGCCAATCTTACCAAGACCATCTTTCAACGCACCATGAACATAAGAAACAACCGCGCCTTGTGAAACCTCTAACTTCTCGCAGCGACGCAAGCTCATATGCTCGCCAATCTTCGCAACAAGATCCGTCAACGCATCTTTAACCGGCTTACCGTTAAGCTCCGCCGCCGCCAAGGCATCAACACCATCAACATCCAATGCCTTTTGAGCAACCGCTTCAACAAAACCCTGGAACTCTTCGTTACGGCTAACGAAATCAGTTTCGGAATTAAGCTCGATCACCGCGCCTTTTGTTCCGCTGGTCACAACGGCCACAAGACCTTCTGCCGCTGTCCGGCTGGATTTTTTATCAGCCTTGGCCATGCCTTTTTTGCGCAATTCTTCCATTGCCGCCTCGACATCCCCATTTGCTTCGGTCAACGCTTTTTTGGCATCCATCATGCCCGCGCCTGTTTTCTCACGTAATTCTTTAACCATTGATGCTGTAATCGCAGTCATCTTAATTCTCCTAAAAATCTATATTAAAAAAGGGAAATCCATCCCTACCGCTAAGCAGGGATGGTTATTATTTGAACTTAAGCAGACGCAGCCTTCTTGGCGTCTTCCGCATTCGCCGCAGAATCTTCAACAGTATCTTCAGCAGGCTTTTCCTCTGCTTTTTCTGCTTTTTCCGCCTTTGCTTCCGCGTCAATCTTTGCCTGCTCGCCCGGCGTTAATTCTTCCGGCTCGTCTTTTTTCTTGGCTTTTGGAATGTTAACCTTAACATCTTCCGCCGCACCGATATCCGTACCCGAAGAGGCCAATTCCGCCTGCAAACCATCAATCACCGCATCGGTAATAAGGTCACAATAAAACTCGATCGCGCGCAACGCATCGTCATTACCTGGGATCGGGAAATCAATACCATCAGGATCAGAGTTCGTATCAAGAACCGCAAATACAGGAATACCAAGCTTGTTAGATTCCAAAATCGCGATATCTTCCTTGTTCGTGTCAATCACGAAAACCGCATCCGGCTTACCGCCCATATCCTTGATCCCGCCAATAGAAAGCTCAAGCTTGTCACGCTCACGCGTTAGCATAAGAATTTCTTTCTTCGCACGTTTCGCGCGCTCGGCATCACTCGCCAAAATCTTGTCAAGATCACGAAGACGCTGGATAGATTTGGAAATCGTATTCCAGTTCGTCATCATCCCGCCAAGCCAGCGGTGGTTAACAAAGTACTGACCGGAACGCTTCGCGCTCTCCGCAATTTTCTCGGATGCCTGACGCTTTGTTCCAACAAACAAAACACGTCCACCCTTGGCAACGATGTCACGAATATTCTTAATCGCATCATTCAAAAGCGGCTGCGTTTGCTGCAAATCAATAATATGAACGCCATTGCGCACACCAAAGATATATTCCTTCATCTTCGGATTCCAACGACGTGTGTGGTGTCCAAAATGGACACCCGCTTCGAGTAATTGTTGCATTGTAAATTCTGGCAAAGCCATAATGGATTCTCCTTATATATATCCAGTTATTTCCTCTGTGAGCCTTGGTTTGCTTCCAAACACTGGTTAAGGAACCCACATGTGAATTACGCCCAACATGAACGTTGAGGGTTTTATATGGCGAATAATAAGGGATTGCAAGAAAAACTTGACAAAATCAATCGATTTACATAAATAAGGGTGCAGGAAGGGACTAAAATGAGAATTCTAAGCAAGCACGATCTAATTGACTCTTTTGATACTATAAAAATAGATGGTAAATTCTGTCCAATAACAGAAAAGTTTAATTATTGCACAGCAAGAACGTTTTCATGTGACGGCATCAATACTCTTACCCCCGAAGAGGCTCTTGTTATAAATGCAAGTGAATACGCCGCTGGCGCAAACGCAATAATAATAACGCTAAGAAGCGGAGATACAATCACTGGGCGTCCAGTTTTTATTCCCGCGCTTGAGAAATACCCTACTAGGCCTCACTCACCTCAAGCACACCCTCTTGCGTGCGAATAACATTCCGCGCCTGGGCAGAAAGGTTGTGCCGTCCGGCAAGGCGAAGCTTCACAACCCGCGCACCATCAACCCGCACATGCAGATTAATAAACGCGTGCCCCCGCTCCTCCTTATCAAGGAATTCCTTCAATTTTGGCATCACCGCCGCGCTTTCCAAATGAATATCAATCTCCCGAATTTTCCCCTCTAGCGCCTCATCGAGCGGCTTTACGCTACTCGCGGTATAGCGCATCTGATCCTCCCGCACCTCAACCTCAACCCCAAGCAAAAGCGGCGTCCCCGGCTCCAGATACTCACGGCTCGCCGCCAGCATCTCCGAAAACAGCGTCACCTCGAAAATTCCGCTCGGATCGGAAAGCTGCAAAAACGCGTATTTATTGCCCTTCTGCGACATCTTTTCTTGCTTCTTCAACAAGACCCCAGCCATCTGAAACCGTGATGCCGTGGAATTTTGCATCACCTGCTCCACCGCCGCCACAGACGTAATCTTTAAATTCTCGAACTGCTTTTCGCGGCTATCAAGCGGATGCGCGGAAAGGTAAAACCCAACCGCCTTGAACTCATACGCCAATTGCTCCAATTGATCCCACGGCTGCACATTCGGCAAATCCGGCATCCCGAGGCCCGTATCACTGTCCGCCCCGCCAAATAGCGATACCTGACCGCTGTTCCGCTCCTCCGCCAAACTCGCGGCATAGCGTAAAACAATATCCGCCCCCTCAAACACCTGCGCACGATTAGGATTCAACGATTCAAAACCACCCGCCGCCGACAACCCTTGAATCTGCCTTTTGTTCAATGACTTATAATCAATTCTTGAACTAAAATCTTCAAGCGAAGCATACACACCATTCTCATCCCGCTCCGCCACGATTGAGCACATCGCCGCTTCACCCACGCCTTTCAACGCCGCCAAAGCATAACGAATAACCTCCCCATCCACTTTAAAATCAGGGTCTGATTTATTAATGTCCGGCGGGGTCAAGCGGACATCCATCCTATCCAAATCCTGCTTAAACACGCTCAATTTATCCGTATTCCCCAAATCAAGCGTCATCGACGCCGCCATAAACTGCAGCGGATAATGACATTTAAGCCAAGCCGTCCAATACCCAATCAACGCATACGCCGCCGCATGCGATTTGTTAAACCCATACCCCGCAAAGGCCGCAATCTGGTCGAAAATCTCATTCGCCTTTGCCGCCGGAACGTCATTATGCTCCGCCGCGCCCTTCACGAACATCTCGCGCTGCGCATCCATTTCGGCCTGAATTTTCTTACCCATCGCACGGCGCAGCAAATCCGCACCACCAAGGGAATATCCCGCCAAAGCCTGCGCCGCGCGCTGCACCTGCTCCTGATAAACCATAATGCCGTACGTCTCTTCCAATAACGGCTGCAATTTATCATGCATATAATCAGGTTCAGTCTTACCCTCTTTATTCGAAATATAAGTCGGAATATTATCCATCGGGCCAGGACGATAGAGCGAGACAAGCGCAATAATATCCCCAAACCGATCCGGCCGCATTTTACGCAAAACATCCCGCATCCCCGCGCTCTCCAACTGGAACACCCCAACCGTCGCCCCTTGCGTCATCAACTCATAAGTCGGCGCATCATCAAGCGGAATTTGCAGCGCATCAATGCTCTTCCCATGCTGCGCCTCCACCAATTTGAGCGTCTTATGCACCACCGTCATGGTTTTAAGGCCAAGAAAGTCAAACTTCACCAACCCCGCCTGCTCAACATATTTCATGTTAAACTGCGTCACCGGCATATCCGATCGCGGATCACGATACAGCGGCACCAGCTCATGCAGCGGCCGATCCCCGATCACAACCCCCGCCGCATGGGTGGACGCATGGCGATACAGCCCCTCAAGCTGCAACGCAATCTCGATCAAACGCTGCGATGTATCATCCTTCTTAATCTCAAGGCGCAAATCCGGATCATCATCCAATGCTTGCTGCAACGTCACCGGATTCGCCGGGTTATTCGGGATAAGCTTCGCCAGCCGATCCACCTGCCCATAGGGCATCTGGAGCACCCGCCCGACATCCCGCACGGTATTGCGCGCCTGCAACTTACCAAAGGTAATAATCTGCGCCACGCGGTCACGGCCATATTTGGCCTGTACGTATTGAATAACCTCTTCCCGCCGATCCTGACAAAAATCGATATCAAAATCCGGCATGGAAACACGTTCAGGGTTGAGGAAACGCTCAAACAGCAAATCAAACTCAAGCGGATCAAGGTCAGTAATCTTCAGCGCCCAAGCCACCACCGACCCCGCACCGGACCCCCGCCCCGGCCCAACCGGAATATCCTGCTCCTTCGCCCATTTGATAAAGTCCGAAACGATCAGGAAATACCCCGGAAACCCCATCCCCTCAATAATCCCCAGCTCAAAATCCAACCGCTCGAAATAGGGTTTCGGGTCTGTATCAGGCGCGATCTTCATCACGAAATTATCAAGCCGCCATTGCAAGCCTTCCCTCGCCTGCGCCGCCAATTCCTCAATCTCGCTGCGCGTTCCTTCCGTTTCAAACGCGGGCAAAATCGGATCAATGGGTTTAAGGAGGTAGGAGCATCGCTGCGCAATCACCGCCGTATTCGCAATCGCCTCGGGGATATCCTCGAATAATTTCTCCATCTCGGGCGCGGATTTAAAGTAATGCTCCTGCGTAACCTTGCGCCGATCCTCCTCGCTCACATACCGCCCACCGGAAATACAAAGCAGCGCATCATGCGCCGCATGCGCCTTACGATCCGTGAAATAACAATCATTCGTGGCAACAATCCCGACATCATGCGCATAGGCCAAATCAAGCAACGCCCCCTCACTCGCCGCCTCTTCCGCCCATCCATGCCGTTGAATTTCGGCATAAAACCGATCCCCGAAACATGCCTTTAGATAAAGAAACTCTTCTTCCGCCTTGTCATTTTGCTTATGCAACAACGCCTGATTAACCGGCCCCTTAATCCCGCCCGACAAACAAATCAAGCCATCAGAAAATTCCTTCAGCTCTTCTTTGGAGATAATCGGCTGCACATTCTCATCACCGCCGCTCATATACGCATCGGAAATAAGACGGCAAAGATTACGATACCCGCCCTCATCCTGCGCCAATAGCACAAGCTGATACTCATCATTCCCATCAAGCGTATAAAGAACCTGCGCCCCGAAAATCGGCTGCACCCCGCTTTTCGCCGCCTCCAACGCAAATTCAAGCGCCCCAAACATGTTCGATGAATCCGTAACCGCCACCGCCGGCATACGGTTCTTCACGCACATCGCAACAAGGTCCTTAACCTTAATCGCCCCTTCCGCGAGCGAATACGCAGAATGCACATGAAGATGAATGAATGACATGGAAATGATTTAACCACCAAGACACCAAGACGCCAAGAGTAAATATATTAAAACGCCTTGGTGACTTAGTGTCTTGGTGGTTATTTTTAAAAGGCGCTCAACCGCCCGCCCTTCAACTCCAACGCACGATCCATCGCGTCCGCCAAATCGTGATTATGCGTCGCAATCAGCGCCCCGCAATCACGCTCCCGCACTTGCTCCAGCAATACATCAAACACCTCCGCCGAGGTTTCAGGGTCCAAATTCCCCGTCGGCTCATCCGCCAATAGCAATTTCGGGTCATTCGCAAGCGCCCGCGCAATCGCCACGCGCTGCTGCTCCCCGCCCGACAATGTCGCCGGACGATGGGACAAACGCTTCCCTAAACCCAGCTGATGCAGCACAACCGCCGCCTGATCCATCGCATCACCCCGCGCTTCACCCGCAATAATAAGGGGCATTGCAACATTTTCCTGCGCCGTAAACTCGGGTAAAAGATGATGGAATTGATAAATAAACCCGATATCATTGAGCCGCAGCGCCGTCCGCCCCGCATCATTCGCCTTCGTCACATCCTGATGATCAATCACAATCCGCCCCGCGGAAGGTTTATCCAACAACCCCGCAATCTGCAGCAGCGTAGATTTCCCGCTCCCGCTCTGCCCGACAAGCGCGACAAGCTCCCCCTTCTCGATCTTCAGATCCAGCCCCTTAAAAATCGTCAACGCCTTCCCGCCCTGCTTAAACGTCTTGCACAAACCCGAAAGCTTAAGGATTACATCCTGCTCCATTGGATCATTCATACCCACCTCCCTCAACTGTCATCCCCGCGGCGCAGCTTGCTGCGCTCAAACAGCGGGGATCCACAAAGGTGAGCAGCTGCGCTGCTCGCATATAGATTCCGTTCGTGCAAATGCCCTGCGGGCATACCAACGGAATGACGCTTGTAATGAGAAGATCACTCATACCGCAACGCCTCCACCGGATCGAGGCGCGAGGCACGCCACGCGGGATACAACGTCGCCAAAATGGAGAGGGAAAACGCCATCCCGATAACCGCAATAACCTCCATCCAATCAATCTTCGCCGGAAGTTGCGAGAGGAAATAAATTTCGTCCGCGAATAATTCCGTTCCCGTCAACCCTTCCAAGAACTGCCGTATCCCCTCAATATTAACCGCAAAGGCAATCCCAAGCGCCGCGCCCATCAACGTCCCCGCAATACCAATACTCGCCCCCGTCAGCATAAAAATCCGCATCATATTTCCACGGCTCGCGCCCATCGTGCGCATAATCGCAATATCATGCCCCTTGTCTTTCACTAGCATAATCATGCTGGAAATAATATTAAACGCCGCCACCAAAATAATCATGGTAAGGATCAAGAACATCACATTCCGCTCAACCTCTAACGCGTTAAAAAAGCTCTGATTACTATCGCGCCAATCATAAACACCCGCCTGCCCCTCAACGGTTAAACTCACCGCCTCTCGCACCGCATCCAGATCCCGCGCATCATCCAAAAACACCTCCAACCCGCTCACCGCATTATTAAGGCGAAAGAATTTCTGCGCATCCTCCAGCACCATAAAGATAAAGCCGCTATTATACTCATACATCCCGACATCAAACACCGCGCCAATCTCGTACGATCGTTGCCGTGGCATAGAGCCAAAGGGCGTTGATTTCACCTGCGGCGAGAGAAGGTTAATCTTATCCCCCGGGCGCACGCGTAATTTATTCGCCAGAACCGATCCAATCGCGATCTTTCCGGCCGAAAAATCATCCAGCTTCCCCTCATTAATCGAATCCCGCAACAATTCCCGATTGGCGAAATCCTCCCACGCCATACCACGCACCATCACACCCATCGATTGCCCGTTGCGCGAAACAAGCGCCTGACTCTCAATCATCGGCACAACTTGCTGCACGCCCGAAACCTGCGAAACACGATCATCCAGATACGCATAATCATTCATCGGCCCCTGCAAGGAATAAACATTCATATGCCCATTCAGACCAAGGATACGGCTAAACAGCTCCGCCCGAAACCCGTTCATGACCGACATGACAATGATGAGCGTCGCCACACCGAGCATAATCCCCGTAAACGAGAATCCGGCAATAACAGAAACAAACCCCTCCGCCTTCTTCGCCCGCAAATACCGCCACGCCACCATACGTTCGAATGATGAAATCATAAAACAACCCCCACAACATCGTCATTCCTGCGAAAGCAGGAATCTGATTGCCCCAAGTCAACCTCTCGCCATTCAGGGTTTGCCTTCTCTATCAACTCAACCTTCCAATCCCGTTTCCATTTTTTCATAGATTTCTCGCGGTGGATGGCCTCTTCAATACCATCATATTTTTCAAAATATATTAGCTTGGTAATGTTGTATTTCTTTGCATGCCCTTTAACAACACCATTCTTATGCTCCCAGATGCGTTTTTCCAAATTCGCGGTAACACCAATATAAAGCGCCGTATTCTTGCGCGTTGTTAAAATGTAGAGAAAACCACCTTTTTCCATGACAGCCACCAGATCCATGCTTTCGCAGGGATGACGTATATTATTTGAATATTAATAAGCCTTCCCGACAAGAACCGTTTTCCCATCATCCTCAAGCGGCATACACCGCGAGGTCAGCGAATACCACTTCTTCAAATCCTCATATTGCGGATCATCAATCAACGCTGCATCAATCTTCACAAAGCCCTTCGCCTTCTTATTCTTAAAGAACGCGCCCAATTCATCAAGATCACTTTTCTCAACAATATTTTCATCACGAAACGCCGTTGCACGTGACAATAGCTCATCATGTATAGCATTAAGGATACCACCCACATCATTGATAAAACTATCAAATTCGCAACTCGTCTTGCTCTCGCGACCCAAATCACGGCGCACATGGGTAAGCGTTTCCTCATCCACCTCACGTCCGCCAATCTCGACACGCAACGGCACGCCTTTTTTCACCATACCCCACATCTTATCCGGCGTACGCGCGTCCGAAGCATCAATTTTGACACGTATACCCACCGCCTTAAGCGCATCCTTAAGCCGCTCCGCATACGCCAAAATCCGCTCCCGATCCGCATCATCCTTAATAATCGGAATAATCCCGACCTGATACGGCGCAATCTTCGGCGGCATAATCATGCCATCATCATCCCCATGCACCATAATCATCGCCCCGATAAGCCGCGTAGAAATCCCCCAGCTTGTGGTATAAGCAAGCTGCTCATCCCCTTCCCGGTCTTGGAATTTAATTCCGCAACTCGTCGAGAAATTCTGCCCCAAATCATGCGACGTTCCGGCCTGCAAAGCCTTCCCATCCTGCATCATCGCTTCAATCGTCAGGGTATTCACCGCCCCCGGAAACCGCTCATCCGCTGTCTTCTCCCCCACAATCACAGGCAGCGCAAGCGCATCACGCGCAAATTCGGCATAGGCCTCAATCATCTTCCGCGCATCCACCTTGGCCTCTTCCGCCGTTTCAAACGCATTATGCCCCTCCTGCCAAAGGAACTCGCTTGTCCTCAAAAACAAACGCGTGCGCATTTCCCACCGCATCACATTCGCCCATTGATTAATCTTCATCGGCAAATCACGATAAGATTGTATCCACCGCGCCATGCTATCGCCGATAATCGTCTCCGACGTTGGGCGAATAACATATGGCTCCTCCAGCTCCCCCGCCGGCTTCAAACCTCCCTGCCCGTCATCTTCAAGCCGGTGATGCGTCACAACCGCGCATTCCTTGGCAAAGCCATCAATATGCTCCGCCTCACGCGAAATAAACTCTAAGGGGATAAGCAGCGGAAAATACGCATTCTCAACCCCCATATCCTTGATCATACCATCAAAAATACGCTGCATATTCTCCCACACCGCATAGCCATAGGGCTTAATAATCATGCACCCACGCACCGGCGAGTTCTCCGCCATATCCGCAGCCCTCACAACCTGCTGATACCATTCAGGAAAATTCTCGCCACGTGTTGGTGTGATGGCCGTTTTCGTGTGTTTACCCATTGCTTTTAACCCTATTCGCAAAGTTACGGATATTGCCCTTCGATCACATCGGAAACGACATCATCAAGAACCTCAACCTCAATACCCCCATCATCAAGGTTTGGCAACGAATTTTCATCATCGACACGTCCCTCAACAACAACTTCCGTGCCGCATGTCCGCTTAACCTGCGAAGATATATCCTGCCCGTTATACATCACGCGCCCATCTTGGTATATTTCCACGCTCGCAACCTCCGGCTCAACCACCAATCCATCAATCTCAATCCCCGCCTTCACCGGAATACGCACAGGATCAAGAATGGGACTCTCAACCGCATTCAAATCCGCCGGAACAACGCCCCTCCCACGCACATCAACCCCCGCAACATAATCCGCCCCCTTGGCAATATGCGCGCATAAATCATCCGCGAGAGCAGGAAAAGAAAACAACAACACGAGAAGAAAAACACGGATCATCATAAATCCTCTTCCATCATCGTCTTCGCCATATCATGGAAGCTAATCAAATCCGATTGTACGAGCGCAAAAATCGCCCCCCAAATCACAACACTCACCCCCGTTGTGATGATCAATTTCCGCTTCATATTCGGCGTTACGGGCGTGCCATCCTCATCCCGTCGATGCCCAAACGGCAAAACCGTGAACAACATCACCCACCAAACCAGCAAGAAAACAATAATACCCGTAACAACGCCCATACCTTAAACCCTCAACACATGCACCGTCGTCTTCGGCTTAATCCCAAGCGTATGATGGCAAAAACGCCGCAGCCCAATCCGCAACTCCTCACCAATAAAATGATCATCCAGCCGCTCATCAAGCGTCAAATCATCAAAAATCTCCTCAATCTCAATCGCCAGATTATCCTCAATCTGTGCCTCACCTGCATTTTTCACATCGATCAAACCAAGCATTTCAAATTGCGGCGAACCGAGCATCTTCCCACCGCCATCAACCGCCACAGACACATGCAGCGCCCCCGTAAATTGCAACTTCCGCCGCTCGGAAATCGAGCGATGCTCCGCCTTAATCGCCCGCTTTTGATCCACCGCCAAAACGCCCGTCTCAATATGATCCACCACCGCCGGCGCATCAGGCCCAAGACGAATAACCGACCCATTGCTCGGCACAATCGTATTTTTCACCTGACAGCTCTGTGCGAATTTTGCATGCGCCTCAAGCTGCGTCCGCTCCCCATGTACGGGCACAACCAAAGACGGACGCAGCCATTGTAACATCTGCGCAATCTCGTCACGACAAGGATGGCCGGAAACATGAATTTTATGCGGCGTATCATTGGGGGTAATCACCTTAATCCCCGCCCCCGAAAGGTTGTTCTTAACCGTATTCACTTCTCGCTCATTCCCCGGAATTGCCCGCGCGGAAAAGATAACCGTATCTCCGCGTTTCAGGCTCGCATTACGATGATCCCCCCGCGCAATTTTGGCCAAAGCCGCACGGAACTCCCCCTGCGATCCGGTCACAATCATCACCGCATTACTATCAGGCAAAAAACCTAAATCTTCCTCATCCACAAACGCCGGAATATCATCCAGATACCCGCACTCCTTCGCGCAGCCAATCATCCGGTGCAACGATCGCCCGATCACACCAACTTGCCGGTCACAGGCCTCCGCCGCCTTCGCAATGCTCCGTACCCGCGCAATGTTGGAGGAAAACATCGTAATCGCAATGCGCCCTTTTTGCTCCTTAAACAGCTCGGCTAGCCCGACCTCAACATCCGCCTCCGAACCTGAAAACCCATCAACCTCCGCATTCGTCGAATCCCCGATATAGGCAAGCACCCCATCATCGCCAATCGCCTTAAACGCTTCGGCATCCACCGCCTCACCAATCACCGGCGCAGGGTCTAAATTCCAATCTCCACTATGCATGACCCGCCCGTAATCCGTATCAATCAACACCGAAAACGCTTCCGGCACCGAATGCGTCACGGGGATCGCCTGAACCGAAAATGCGCCAATCTGAACCGCTTCATGCGGCTCGAAAATCTCAATCGGCACTTTGCGCAAATTCTGCTCTTCCAATTTCTTCCGCAGCACCGCCGCCGTAAATGGCGCGGTATAAATCGGGCATTTCAACCGCTTCCACAAACGCGCCACCGCGCCAATATGATCCTCATGCGCATGGGTGATAATCAACCCTTTAAGACGCCCCTGATTTTCCTCCAAAAACGCAGGATCAGGGAGCAACAAATCAATCCCCGGCAAGCGCTCATCCGCAAAACCAATCCCACAATCAATCGCCAGCAAATCCCCGTCACAGGCATAAACATTCAAATTCACACCAAACTGCTCACTCCCGCCAAGCGGCACAAAATACAGCGCATTATCATCCAAAGCCGGATATGTCATTTCTTATTCCTTTATATTTGCGGCAATCATCCGCAATCCTTTTAACGTTAAATCCTGATCCACATGATCAATCACATCACAATCCGTAGCAAAAAGCGGCGCAAGCCCACCCGTCGCAATCACATAAGGCACACCCTCACCCGCACCCATCTCGCCCGCAATCCTGCGCACAATATTCTCGACCAACCCTTGATAGCCGAAAAACACACCCGATTGCATGGCATGCACCGTATTCGCGCCAATCACCCGCTCTGGTCGCGCCACCACAATTTCCGGCAATTTCGCCGCCGCTGCCTCCAACGCCGCCACCGACAAATTCACCCCTGGCGCAATCACGCCGCCCGCATACGCGCCATCACCATTAATTACATCAAACGTCGTTGCCGTTCCAAAATCAATCACAATCGCCCCTGAAGCAATATGCCCATGATATTCCGTACACACCGCCGCTGCATTCACCAACCGGTCCGCACCAACCTCCGCCGGATTATCAACCGCAACCTCAATCCCGACATTATCCTTATCAATAAAGACAGGCTCAACATCAAAGGCTTCACGACACCCCCCCGCCACCCGCGCATTCACCTCCGGCACGACCGAGGCAATCACCGCCCGCGAAATATCAAACCGCCCAAGAACATCCGCAGCATTCGCATAATCATTCGCATGCGTTTCCACACGAAAACTCTGCAACAACGCTTCCCCGTTAAACACGGCAAAAACAATATTCGTATTCCCAATATCAATCGCGAGCAGCATAATTCCTCAACCTAAAAACACCTCACCGGATGAAATCACCTGGCGGCTTCCATCCTCTTTCTCAATAATGGCATTACCAAGCGCATCGATATCATGAAACACACCGCTTTCCAACCGCTTCCCGATCTTCACCGTCAATGGCGCACCTTTTTCATGCGCGGCCTCTAACCACGCCCGCCGATGCGCCTCAAACCCCTCCTGCCACCAAGAGACATACAGCGCATCAAACACCGCTAAAAACCGAGCCAGCACATCATCCGCCTTAACATCCGCCCCCAACGCCGCCCCATATTCCGGCGCATCACAAATATTCACACCAATCCCGACAACACACGAGCGCACATCTTCGCCCGCCAATTCACAATCAATCAAAATCCCCGCACATTTCCGCCGCGCCGCGCCCATCAAAACATCATTCGGCCATTTCAAGATCAACGCCTCACTCGTAAACCCCGCCAAAACCCGATGCAGCGCCAGCCCAACCAATAAGGACAACTGCCCAACCGCAACCACCTTACATTCCGGCTTCACCAAAAACGAAAAATACAAATTCCCCGGCGGCGATTCCCAAACGCGCCCATGCCGCCCATGCCCACCGCTTTGCACGCCCGCACACAGGACAAGCCCCTCATCCTCATCAACCCGTAATTTCAAAGAGTTTTGCGTAGAAGCCAGCACATCAAAATGCTCGACACGCCAATCCATCATCGTCACTAAAACAACGCCGCCGCCGCACCCGCGCACAGCCCGAGAAACGCAGAAGGCTTAACAACAAACCCTACAACAAAGAGCAAGCTAATCACCAACACAACCTTACGGGCAAGCGGCACATCCGTATCAAACCCATCCGCGCCACTCTCATCCGCCGCATCAAAGAACATCACCTTGATAATCCGCAAATAATAAAACGCCGCCACAACCGAAGTCAGCACCCCAAGCACCGCCAAAACATAAAGCTCGCTCGCCACCGCCGCCTCAAACACCGCAAATTTACCAAAGAAACCCGCAAACGGAGGAATCCCCGCCATCGAAAGCAACAAAATCGCCATCCCGTAAGCCAGCAAAGGATGCGTCTTCGACAGCCCCGCCATACCGGAAATCCCCTCAACCGTACGCCGATCCCGCTGCACCGAAAGCACAACCGCAAACACACCCGCACTCATAATCATATATAGCCCAAGATACAGCACAACCGCCGCAACGCCCGCTTCGCTCACCGCAACCAAACCAACAAGCGCATAGCCCATATTCCCGATCGAGCTATAGGCCAATAAACGCTTCACATTATTCTGCGCCAATCCCGCAAACGCCCCAACCAACATCGATGCGGCAGAGAGAAAATACAAAATCTGCATCCATTGATCCGAAGCCGCCGCAAACGGTTCGAACAACAACCGCATCAACAAACCAAACGCCGCCAATTTTGGCACAATCGCAAAAAACGCCGTCACGCAGCTCGGCGCGCCTTCATAAACATCCGGCGTCCACATATGAAACGGCACAGCAGAAATCTTGAACGCCACCGCCGTCAAAATCAAAACAATCCCAAATGTCACGCCAAGCGGCACAACCTCCAACGCCCCAAGGCTAGCCGAAATCACACCAAAATCAATCGATCCGGTAAAGCCGTATATAAGCGAAATCCCAAACAATAAAAGCCCCGAAGACAACGCCCCGAGAATGAAATACTTCACCCCCGCCTCCGCACTCTTCACCGAATTCCGCCGCATCGCCGCCAACACATATAACGCAAGCGATTGCAGCTCAAGCCCCATATAAAGCGTCAGCAAATTATGCGCCGAAACCATAATCATCATGCCAATCGCGGAGAGTAAAATCAGCACCGGATACTCAAACCGCTCCATATCATTACGGATCAAATACCGCACAGAAACCGCGATAGAGGCAATCACCCCCATCAAAATCAAAACCTTCATCAACGCCGCAAACGCATCAAATTGGAACATCCCGTTCAACGCCAAAACAGGCGCAGGATCAAGCTTCGACACCAACATTGCCGAAGTAAAAGCCGCAAACGCGCAAAACCAGCTAATCGTTCGTGTCGAAGAATTCCCGCACGAAACGCCGACAATTAATAATCCCATCGCCATAATGCTCAGGAAAATTTCGGGTATTAATGGAACCAGATTTAAAACCATTAGTGATGCCCCACTTCTTTTTCAACATCCAAAACAGGCGCACTCAAATTCGCCTCATACGTTGCAACCAACTTCTCGACACTCGGCCCCGTAATATCAGTAATCAACGACGGAAAAACACCAAGAACAATGCTCATCGCCGCCAAAGGAACAAGAAGAAGCTTCTCGCGCCCGTTCAAATCACTCATCGCCGCCGCATCCGCATGCTCGGTCGGACCAAACACAACACGGCGATACAAAACAAGCATATAAGCCGCGCCCAAAATCAAACCACTCGCCGCCAGCAATGCAATCAGCGTATTCGCCTCAAACGCAGCAAGCAAAACAACAAACTCACCCACAAACCCGGATGTTCCCGGCAAACCAACCGACCCCAGCATAAAGATCATAAACAACGTCGCATATTTGGGCATATTCTTCACAATCCCGCCATAGCGCGCAATCTCCCGCGTATGAAGCCGATCATAAACCACACCAACACAAAGGAACAACGCACCCGAAATCAAGCCATGTGAAAGCATCTGAAAGATCGCCCCTTCAATCCCCTCAACACTCGCCGTAAAGATCCCAAGCGTCACATACCCCATATGCGCCACGGATGAATACGCAATTAACTTCTTCATATCATCCTGCACAAGCGCAATCAGCGAGGTAATAAAGATCGCCGCGACACTCATCCAAAATACAAAATCCGCAAAAAACGCCGTTGCATCAGGGAACATAGGAAGCGAAAAGCGAAGGAAGCCATATCCACCCATCTTAAGCAGCACACCCGCCAAAATCACAGACCCCGCCGTCGGCGCCTCAACGTGCGCATCAGGAAGCCATGTATGCACCGGCCACATCGGCATCTTCACCGCAAATGAGGCAAAGAACGCCAACCACAACCAAATCTGCAAATCACGCGCAACCGGATTAGCCATCAATGTCGGAATATCGCTGCTCCCCGTCTGCACATAGAGCGTCAAGAGCGCCACCAACATCAAAACCGAACCGAGCAACGTATAAAGGAAAAACTTATACGCCGAATAAACGCGGCGCTTCCCGCCCCAAACCCCGATAATCAAAAACATCGGGATCAACACAGCCTCGAAAAACACATAAAACAAAACCGCATCAAGCGCGATAAAAGTCCCGATCATAAAGCTCTCGAGCACAAGGAACGCAATCATAAATTCCTTCACTCGAACCTTAATCGCATCCCACGCCGACAAAATACAAACCGGCGTCAAAAACGTCGCCAGCATAATGAACAAAACCGAAATCCCGTCCACACCAACATGGTAATTAATCCCAAACCCCTTAAGCCAGCTAGAATGCTCAACCAACTGAAAACCCGCATCGGATGGATCAAACTTAACCAACATGTAAACCGAAAACGCAAAGGTAAACAGCGAGGTATAAAGCGCCATATGCTTTGCATTGCGCGCAACAAGCCCCTCATCCCCACGGATCAGCAAAATCAGAAAAACACCAATCAGCGGCAAAAACGCCATCATTGAAAGAAGCGAGAAATCCATAACCTACTGCCCTGCCTCACCTTTAAAGAAATACCATGACAAAATACCAATCACCGCCAAAATCATCATAAACGCATATTGGTAAATAAATCCGGATTGAAAACGGCTAAGCACCCCGCCGAGCTTCGCCGACAATGCCGCGCTCCCATCCGACCCGAACCGGTCAACAATGCCCTTATCAACTTTCAACCACAACACGCGCCCAAGCCGCAGCGAATTTTTTACAAACACAAGATTATACAGCTCGTCAAAAAACCATTTGTTAAAGAACAACGTATGAAGCCACGCAAAATTCGCCTTCGTCTTTTCCGGCAAGGACGGACATTTAATATACGCCACCCAAGCCCCGAATATCCCAAGCAAGCCCATAAGAAGCGGTAACTTCTTCACCCACATGGGAACGCCGTGTGCCGCCTCAACCGTGTCATTTTCGGGCAACACAAATAACGCACCATCCCAAAATGTCTCTTTAGATAGCGCGACCTCTTCCCCATGCGCATCCTCTTCATGATGTCCTGCATCCGCATGCTCATCCTCATGAATATCATGCGCGTCATCATCAATAACATGCTCGGCATGCGCATCCCCATGATGTCCCGCCGACCCAACAAACGGCTGATAAAATACCATACCGGCAAACAACGCACCCGCCGCCAAAACGAACAAAGGCACAAGCATAACCGCCGGACTTTCATGCACATGGCTCATCACCTTCTCGGACGCGCGCGGCTTGCCATGGAACGTCATAAAGATCAGGCGGAAGGAATAAAACGCCGTCATCAACGCCGCCGCAATCCCCATCCAATAGGCATAATGCCCGAACGCCGTATTGTCCGCCCACGCGGCCTCAAGCACAATATCCTTGGAATAATAACCCGCAAATAACGGAATCCCCGCCAAAGCAAGCGACCCAATCCACATCAAAACATATGTCACAGGGATAAGCTTATAAACCCCGCCCATCTTACGCATATCCTGCTCATCCGACATGCCGTGAATAACCGAACCAGCCCCAAGGAACAAAAGCGCCTTAAAAAACGCATGCGTCATAAGATGGAACATCGCCGCCGGATACGCACTAACGCCAAGGGCAAAAAACATATAGCCAAGCTGGCTCATCGTCGAATAAGCAATCACACGCTTAATATCAAATTGCGTCAAACCAACCGTCGCCGCGACAAACGCCGTACTCGCCCCGACAATCGTAACAACCATCAACGCATCCGGCGCATATTCGTACAAAGGCGACATCCGTGAAACCAAAAACACCCCCGCCGTAACCATCGTCGCCGCATGAATAAGCGCAGAAACCGGCGTCGGCCCCTCCATCGCATCGGGCAACCAAGTATGCAGCCCCAATTGCGCAGACTTCCCAATCGCCCCGACAAACAGCAAAAGCCCAATCAACGTCATCGCATGCACGTCATAACCAACAAAGCTAAACCGGTCATCCGCATGCGCCGCCACGGCCTCAAAAATCGCATCAAACTGAACCGTTCCAAACACAACAAAAATCGCCATAATCCCGAGCGCAAACCCAAAATCACCAACACGGTTCACAATAAACGCCTTCATCGCCGCCGCATTCGCGCTGTGTTTATGATTCCAAAAGCCGATAAGAAGGTAAGACGCCAATCCAACCCCTTCCCAACCAAAGAAAAGCTGCAACAAATTATCCGCCGTAACCAACATCAACATCGCAAAAGTAAACAACGATAAATAAGCCATAAACCGCCCGCGCGCCGCATCATGGCTCATATACCCAACCGAATACACATGTACACACGCCGAGACAATGTTAATCACACACATCATCACAACCGACAATGTATCAATCCGCAGCGCCCAATTAACCGTAAAATCACCCGTATCGATCCAGCTCGCGAGATTCGTCGTATAGCCATGCCCGCCTCCACCAACATTGAGCGCCACATCAAAAAACAACGCCACCGACGCCACGGCGGCAATAATCAAAGACGTACAAGTAACAAACTGACACCCTTTATGCCCGATCTGCTTACCAAAACCTCCAGCAATCAAAAACGCAACAAGCGGCAAAAATACAGCGATTAATTCCATTATCTACCCCTTCAACTCCGCAATATCCTCAACCGCAATCGACCCTTTGTTCCGGAAGAACACCACCAAAATCGCAAGCCCAATCGCCGCCTCCGCCGCCGCAACGGTCAGGATAAACAGCGTAAACACCTGCCCCGTCAAATCATAAAGATACGCCGAAAACGCCACAAAATTAATATTCACCGCGAGCAACATAAGCTCCACCGACATCAAAATCACAATCACATTCTTACGATTCAAGAACATGCCAAACACGCCAATCGTAAACAACACCGCCGCGAGCGTCAGGTAATGCGCCAATCCAATCTCTAACATCTAACTCACCCCTGTTCCGGTTGTGACTTTTTGCATCTCAAGCACATCCTCCGGCTTACGCGCATGTTGATCGCCAACATTCTGACGACGCACGCCCGGGCGACGACGATGCGTCAAAACAATCGCCCCGATCATCGCCACAAACAAAATCAAACCCGCAATCTGAAACGCCAACACATAATCGGTATAAAGCACACGCCCCAACCCTTCGGTATTACTCACCTCCGGCACTTGCGGCGCAGCCAAATTCTTAAGCGCATTCGCATCAAACTGCCACGCGCCATAAACGACAACCAGCTCCGACAATAAAACCGCGCCAATCAAAATCCCGATCGGCACATATTGCATCGCCCCTTTGCGCAAATTCGCAAAATCGATATCGAGCATCATCACAACAAAAAGGAACAAAACCGCCACCGCCCCGACATAAACAATGACCATAATCATCCCCACAAACTCCGCCCCGAGCAGAACAAAAAGCCCCGCCGAATTAAAGAATCCAAGGATCAAAAACAAAACCGAGTGCACCGGATTGCGCGCCGTAATCACGAGCAAAGCCGAGAGCACCAAAATTCCTGCAAAAAGATAAAAGGCAAGCGCCGAAATAAGCATAAAGAGTTCTCTATTTTCCTTACGGTTTTAATCCTTTGAACCAAGTCACGCAAGAGTCGAAATTGAAAATTAATGAAGTACTACCAAGCAATTAACGATAAGGCGCATCCGCAACCAGATTCGCCGCAATCTGCGCCTCCCACCGATCACCATTGGCGAGCAACTTATCCTTATTATAAAATAATTCTTCCCGCGTTTCGGTCGCAAATTCGAAATTCGGCCCCTCGACAATCGCATCCACGGGACAGGCCTCTTCGCACATACCGCAATAAATGCATTTCGTCATGTCAATATCATAACGCGTAGTCCGGCGCGATCCATCTTCCCGCGGCTCGGCCTCAATCGTAATCGCCAAAGCAGGACAAATCGCCTCACACAATTTACACGCAATGCAACGCTCCTCGCCATTCGGGTACCGCCGAAGCGCATGTTCCCCCCGAAAACGCGGAGAAATCGGCCCCTTCTCATACGGATAATTAATCGTCACCCGCGGCACAAAAAACATATATTTGAGCGTAAGCGCAAAGCCCTTAATAATCTCAACCAACAAAAATGAATTCAAAAACCTGTTCATAATAAATTCTATTCGTTAAATTCCCTTAGTTTTTCAATACTTTGATCCAAGTTATTTTTTACAAGCTCAAATTGCTTTGCGGAATATTCTTTTTCTAACATACTCAAAAAAAACTTACATGTGTCATTGGACGAATCCGCATAAGAGTTCAAAAAGTCTTTCTTAAGCTTTTCACTATTAAGTCGTTTATAAGCGCTAAGGTTGCGTCGATATTTCTGAAACACTTCCCTTTCTTCAGCAGAAAGATACATTTCAAAAGAAATAAACAGCTCAACATAAGCAACAAAATCCTTGCGATAGCTCTCAACACCTGAATAGTATGGAGACGCGCTTGGGCACTTTTCTTGAAGGTCATCTGAGATAATAAAAGGTGTCAACATAATCTGCGACGCATAAGCACCTACAATAATTTGGTTTGATAATGAGCTATTCTGCATAGAGCTCAGTTTATCTGAGTATTTTTCATACAACGTCTGATGGTAGCTCTGCTTAATATCGTCAAAGCCCAAAAAAACAAAAACCAGCACAACAAAAGTAAAAAACAACTTTTTCATCATTACATCTTACCCGGCAATGCATCAAACGTAATCAAAATCCCTGCCGTCATCACAACCCAAAACAACGTCAACGGCAAAAACACTTTCCACCCCAAACGCATCAATTGATCATACCGGAAACGCGGCAACGTCGCCCGCGCCCAAAGGAAAACAAACATCACAAGTGCCGTCTTAACCGCAAACCAAACAATCCCCGGCACAAACGCCAACGCCTCAATCCCGAATGGCGGCAACCATCCACCAAGGAAGAGGATATTCGTCATCGCCGACATCAAAATCATCGCGGAATATTCCCCAAGGAAGAACAACGCAAACGCCATCGCGGAATATTCAACCATGTACCCGCCGGTAATTTCGCTCTCACCTTCCGGCAAATCAAACGGCGCACGATTCGTCTCCGCCAAAATCGAGATCAAAAACACAATAAACATCGGGAATAACAATATTTGCATCCAAACCGAACGCTCCGCCAACACAATTTCCTGCAAATTCAAACTGCCCGTACACACCAAAACGCACACGATAATCAAGCCCATAGAGACTTCATACGAAACCATCTGCGACGCACTCCGCAATCCACCAAGGAAAGCATAGCGCGAGTTACTCGCCCACCCCGCCATAATTACGCCATAAACCGTCATCGATGACACAGCAAAAAGATACAAAATCCCGACATTAATATTCGCAATCACCCATCCTTTATCAAACGGAATAACCGCCCACGCAATCAACGACAACGCAAACAACATCATCGGCGCGATCAAGAACACTGGGCCATTCGCCTGCGATGGAATAATCGTTTCTTTGGAAAACAACTTCACCCCGTCCGCGATCGGTTGTAACAACCCAAACGGCCCAACCGTCATCGGCCCCTGCCGACGCTGCATCGCGCCCATAACCTTACGCTCGGCATAGGTGTAGTACGCCACCGCGAGCAAAACCCCAACCGTAACAGCCAAAATCGCCGCCAAAGTCCAGATCGTCCAATCAATTTCGAATATGCCCGTTAATTCAATCATGCCGCCTCATCCTGCATATCAATAAATTGCGCGATATCGGGCTTAAAATAATCCGGCCCCTTTAAAATCTTGCCATCTTCGGGGCGCACAATCGGTTTCCCATCCGCGCCAAGCTTGCTCATATTCGAGCGCTGCACCTCATCAAACGCCGCCTGCTTCACGCCATGCAATCCAAAGGACAAATACGCCCCATCGAGCACATATTGAATATCCGTAAGCGCGTCGAGCACCTCAACCATATCTCCGGCCGCAAGCGCCTCTTTCAATTCCTCGACCTCTTCTTCGAGCAAATTAATCCGCAGCGCATTCGTCTTGGCATCCGAAATATCCGGCGCATCCTTAACCGGAAGACCATAAGTTTCATGAAATATACGTACAGAATCCAAAGTCGTTTTACTCATATTCATCCTTACCATTTATAACACGAAGCCCATGAAGTTTCACGAAGCCCACCAAGCAAAAAATTAAAAACCTTCGTGAACTTCTCTAAAGCTTCTTATCTTCGTGTTAAAATTATTCCGCAGCCTCCAACATCTTTTCCCCCACAAACTCCGCCTGACAATCCCGCATCGTATCACTCGCCCGCGCAATCGCATTCGTCAGGTAATAATGAGAAACCGAATTCTCGAACTTCTTCGCCAAAACCTTACCCTTCGAATCGCCAAACTTCGACCATTCAACAGGTGCAATTTCATCAATTTTACCAAAGGCTTTATCAATCTTGTTAATCCGCTTTCTTAGCTGCAACAGCGTATCATAAGGAAGCGTATCACCCACACGCTCGGACAATGCGCGCAAGATTTTCCAATCCTCCTTCGCCTCACCCGGTGGGAAGACCGCACGCTTCGCCGCCTGCACGCGCCCCTCCGTATTCACATACAGAGCATCTTTTTCGGTATAAGCCGCGCCAGGCAAAACAACATCCGCCCGCGCCGCGCCATGATCACCATGATGCCCCTGATAAATCGTAAAGCATTTCCAGCCCACCTGCGCCCGCGCATCAAACTCATCCGCGCCGAGCATATACAGCGCCTTAATCGATCCATCCCGCGTACCATCAAGGATGCCGCCAAAATCACGCCCCCCCTCCGCCGGAACAAACCCCGCCATCAACGCACCAACACGCGAAGCCGCAGATTGCAAAACGTTAAACCCGTTCCAATCCTCGCGAATAACCTTCAAGCTCGAAGCCGCTTCACGCAGCACAGCCTGCAACGCCGCGCCATCCTTACGCGCAAAAACCGAAGCCCCGATAATAATCATCGGCTTCTCTGCATTCTTAAACACCTTCGCAAAGCCTGAACGCCCTTTCAAAAGCGCATCAAAATCCTTCGCCGACGCCCCCAAATGCTCATATTGATACGCTAGATCAGCCTTCTCACCAATCACGCCAATCTTCACGCGGCGCTCAAACTGCGCTTTACGGATACGGGCGTTAATAATGCTCGCCTCATGCCGTGGGTTCGACCCGATAATTAAAATCGCATCCGCCTCATCAATCCCCGCAATGGTGGAGTTAAAGCGATAGCCCGCCGGATTAGAAACATCAAACTGCGCTCCATCCGTGCGGCAATCCATATGCGGCGAACCAAGCCCGCCCAGAAAATCCTTCAGCGCCACAACCGATTCAACATCCGCCAAATCACCGGATATCCCCGCGATTTCCTCACCTTTCAAACCCGATAGCTTCTCCGCAATCCGCGCAAACGCCTCATCCCAAGTAGCCTCAAGCAATTTCCCGCTTTTCTCATCCCGAATATAAGGGCGATCAATCCGCCCCTTCGCCAAGCCATCATAAGAATAACGCGTACGATCCGAAATCCACTCTTCATTCACATCTTCATTCAGGCGCGGCAACACGCGCAAAACCTCACGCCCACGCGCATCCACGCGAATGTTCGACCCAACCGCATCATGCACATCAATCGTCTCGGTCTTCCGCAATTCCCAAGGGCGCGCCTTAAACGCATACGGCTTACTCGTCAGCGCCCCAACCGGACAAATATCAACCAAATTCCCTGATAGCTCAGTCTTCACCAACTCATCAACAAACGTCCCGATCTCCGCATCTTCCCCACGATTCATCTGCCCCAAAACAGGCGTCCCCGCCACTTCCTCGGCAAAGCGCACGCAGCGCGTACAATTAATGCACCGCGTCATCGTCGTACTGATAAGCGGCCCAAGCTCCTTATCCGGCACGGCGCGCTTATTCTCATGATAACGCGAACGATCAAACCCGTAACCAACGGCCTGGTCCTGCAAATCACACTCACCGCCTTGGTCACAAATCGGACAATCGAGCGGGTGATTGATGAGTAGCATCTCCATCACCCCCTTACGCGCCTTCTTCACCATCGGCGAATCGGTCTTCACAACCATCCCCTCACCCGCCGCCATCGCGCAAGATGCAACCGGCTTGGGCGGCCCGCCCTCAACCTCAACCAGACACATACGGCAATTCGCCGGCACAGTCAGCTTGTCATGGTAACAAAAGCGCGGAATTTCAACGCCAATCGTCTCCGCCGCCTGAAGGATGCTCATCCCGCGGGTAACTTCAACTTCTTGATCATTAATGGTGAGTTTTACAGTGGTCATAGATTTTTCTAAGAATAATATGTTCCTAAAATTTATAAACCACGAGAAGAACAGAGTACACAGCGATATTTCAAAAATTTGAAAAAAACCCAAGAAACATAAAAAAACTCTGTGAACCTCGCGCGGAGTATGCTTAAAAAACCACATGACGACACGTATAGAAGTACTTGCACATATTGATGATGGCCGCGCCAAAACACTGGAAAAGGCTATCAAAGCAAAAGGATTAAGCGCATCCGTGCGTGTGGCGGATATCTACACCTCCGAATCCACCGCCGCCGCGAATGACACCTTCACCCAAAGCCTCGCCAATCCGGTGACGCAAAAAACGGGCAACCTCCCACAAGACTTCGACTGGGCATTAGAAATCGGCTTCCTCCCCGGCGTGACCGATAATGTCGGTCATACAACCGAAGAGATTCTAAAACTCACAGGCGCAAATGACGACACCTCCTGCTACTCCTCCCGCCTATACCTCATCAAAGGCGATCTTGAAAAAGCCGATATCGAAAGCATATCCACAACCCTTTCCAACGCCCTCATTCAACGCATCAGCATCAAATCCGCCGATGCGTTCAAAGCCGACGGCGGCATGGAGACAATCGTCCCGCGCGTCACCCTCAACACCACAAGCGATTCCCCCGCCGACAAAGTCGATCTGAACGGCCTCTCCGATGACGAACTGATGGAAATCAGCCAAAAGGGAATCGAAAATCGCGGCCCTCTCGGCCTGCCACTTATATATATGAAGGCAATCCAGGACGAATACGCCGGAAAAACCATCACCGATATCGAGCTTGAGACAATCGCGCAAACATGGTCAGAGCATTGCAAACACACCATCTTCGCTTCCCCCATCGACGACGTGAAAGAGGGCTTATATAAGGGCTACATCAAACGCGCGACAAAGGAAATCCGCGAAACGCGCGGCGAAGACGACATCTGCGTCTCCGTATTCTCCGATAACGCAGGCGGCATTATCTTCGACGACAACTACCTCATCACCGATAAGGTCGAAACACACAACTCCCCCTCCGCCCTCGACCCGTTCGGCGGCGCGATTACCGGAATTGTCGGCGTAAACCGCGACTGCATCGGCTTTGGCATGGGGGCAAAACCTGTCATCAACCGCTATGGCTTCTGCCTCGCCGACCCGCGCACATCCCCCGAATATTACCGCGACAAAGCCCTCACAAACCCCATCCTATCCCCCGAAACAATCATGAAGGGCGTAATTGACGGGGTTGAAGCCGGCGGCAACCAATCCGGTATCCCCACCCCCCAAGGCTTCGTAACCTTCGACGACCGCTTCGTCGGCAAACCCCTCGTCTTCGTCGGTACAATCGGCCTCATCCCGCGCACCATCAACGGCAAGCCCGGCCACGAAAAATGCGCACGCCCCGGCGATAAAATTGTCGTAGCGGGCGGGCGCGTTGGGCGCGACGGAATCCACGGCGCAACATTCTCCTCCGTCGCCCTCGACGAAGGCTCCCCCGCCACCGCCGTCCAAATCGGCGACCCCATCACACAAAAGAAAATGTCCGACGCCATCATCAAGGAAATCCGTGACCTAGGATGGTACAGCGCCATCACCGACAACGGCGCGGGCGGCATGTCCTCCTCCATCGGCGAAATGGCGGAACAATCCGGCGGCTTCCACGTCGAGCTTGACCGCGTCCCCCTCAAATACCCCGGCATGGCACCATGGGAAATCTGGATCAGCGAATCCCAAGAACGCATGACCATGGCCGTGCCACCTGAGAACACCGAAAAACTCATCGCGCTCTTTGCCAAACGCGGCGTAGAAGCCACCATTGTTGGCACATACACCAATTCCGGCAAAGCTCACATCACCTATAATGACGAAACCATCATGGATATGGAGATGGACTTCCTCCATGACGGAAACCCCGAAACACCATTAAAAACAACCTTCACCAGAGGCGGAGAGCAGGAACCCGACATAGCAGAAGATACAGAGCGCACAAACACATTGCTCGCCATCATGTCCCGTCTCAACATTGCCTCAAAAGAATTCATCTCCACCCAATATGACCACAATGTCCAAGGCACAGCCGTCATCGGCCCACTCCAAGGGCAAGGCCGCGTTTACGCCGAAACAAGCATCACAAAACCCGTCTTCAGCAGCAATAAAGGCGTAGTATTAAGCCAAGGCCTCTTCCCCCGCTACAGCGATATCGACACAGGCGCAATGGCTGCGGCTGGCGTAGACCTTGCCGTACGCAACGCCGTCGCCGCCGGCTGCCCCATCGACCACCTCGCCTTGCTCGATAATTTCTGCTGGTGCAGCTCGGATGAACCAGAGCGCCTAGGCCAACTCAAACGCGCCGTCCAAGCCATTTATGAGGCCGCCGTAAAATACGAAACCCCCTTCGTCTCCGGCAAAGACAGCATGTTCAACGACTTCAAAGGCTTCGATGCAAACGGAAACCCAGTCAAAATCTCCGCCCCGCCAACATTGCTCGCCTCATCAATCGGCGTAATCCCCGACATAAACCGCGCCATCGACCTCGCCCCCAAAGCCGTCGGCGACCTCATATACATCTTGGGCGAAACCAAAGACGAATGCGGCGCAGGCGAATATTACGACCACCTCGGCTTCTTAGGCAACAACGCCCCCGAAACTGACACGCACCAAAATTTACGCCTCTACAAACTTTATTCCCGCGCAAGCCGCGACCGCCTCATCGCCTCCGCCTACGCCCTAAACCACGGCGGCCTAGCCGCAGCCTTGGCCAAAAAAGCCATCGCCGGACAAATGGGTCTAGACATCACTTTCGATTCACTCCCCCACTTACCCACTGAAAAACTATTATACTCTGAATCCACAGGCCGCATCCTCGTCACCGTCGCCCCACAAAACAAAGAAAAATTCGAAAAGAATTTCAAAGGCTTCGAACACATCCACCAAATCGGCCACGTCGCCTACACCGATAAACTCAGCATCCGAAACACCCTAGACGCCCCCATCAAAGATTTAGAAGAAGCGTACAAATCACCGCTAAGAGACTACTAATATGACAGCTAAAGCATTAATTCTCGCCGGATACGGATTAAATTGTGAAGAAGAAACAGCGCATGCCTTCAACTATAACGGCATCAACACACAAATTATTCACATCAACGATTTGATTGAAAATAAAGGCGAACTCGACACAGCTCAAATTCTCGCCATTCCCGGCGGCTTCTCCTACGGCGACGACACGGGCGCCGGAAACGCGTACGCCCAAAAACTCAAACTCGCCCTCATGGACAACCTCCTAAAATTCATCGAGCGCGACACCCTCACCATCGGCATTTGCAATGGCTGTCAAATCCTAACCAATCTCGGCCTCACCCCACCGGCAGGTGAGCCATACGGATCACGTCACACCGCCGTAACCTACAACGCCACCGCGCGCTATCAATGTCGCTGGATCGATTTAAAAATCACAAACGATTCCCCGTGGCTAAACAATGTCGAAACAATGCACATTCCCGTCGCCCACGGCGAAGGCCGCTTCATGATGGATGAGGAGACCTTAAAAGCATTACAAGCCAACAACCAAATCGCCGCCATTTACACAAAAGATGGTGAGCCCGCAAACGGCCAATTCCCCCATAACCCCAACGGCTCCACCGCCGACATCGCCGCCCTAACCGACCCGAGCGGCAAAATTCTTGCCATCATGCCCCACCCCGAACGCGGCATGTTCACATGGCAACGCGACGACTACATGCAAATCAAAGACAAGGCGCAACGCGAAGGCAAGGCCATCCCCGAAACCACCGACGGCATGGCACTCTTCACCAATGCTGCCACCTATTTCGGCATCAAATCTCAAAAGGCAGCATGAATATGCACATATTCACACCCCGCCTCCGCAGGGTAACACTCTTCACAACCACCTATTTCGTCATATTTTCGGCGGCATCCATCGCCACACAAAACTACGAATTCATGCTCTACGAAGTGCAAATGGCACTCCTCTTTGCCCTCCTGATTTTCATGGATAAGCGTGTAACATTCTCCGCCCTCGTCCTGTGGCTCATGAGCATATGGGGCCTCGCCCACCTCGCGGGTGGCATCACCCCCATCCCGAGCACTATCGCCGACATGAACGACGCCATATCACCGGACGCACCACAAGTCCTATACAATATGCGCCTCACCGATTTCCTCCCGCGCTATGACCAGATCATCCATGCGTATGGGTTCGGCACCTGCACCCTCCTCGCCCGCGAGGCTCTATCCGCGCATTTAGGCAAAAAGCTCCCCATCAACTGGCCCATCGGCGCCGCGCTCGTCCTCATCGCCATGGGCCTCGGCACAATCAACGAAATCATAGAATTCGCCGTCCAACTCTCCCTCCCCCAAACCAATGTCGGCGGCTACATCAATACCGGCTGGGATTTAGTGAGTAACACGGTTGGCGCGATAGGGGCCGTTTTATGGATGCGATGGCGAGATCAATCACGATAATAACCACTGCTCATTCCCGCATCATACCTCAAAACGCTACTTAAAAAGCATCTATCGTAGTAATACACTTTTCAAAAAGAAATCGAGCGAAAATCAAAAAATGCCGAGAACCGGAAGCGTAAATGTACACACAGTACCTGCGAACCGAATCGCAGGTATTTTTTGATTTGCAGCCGATTTATTGCAGAAAATTTAAGCCGCCCGCTTCCGATACTCCAAAATCCGCTCTTCCATCTCGTCACGGAAATGCCGAATCAAACCTTGCACCGGCCACGCCGCCGCATCGCCGAGGGCGCAAATCGTATGCCCCTCAATCTCTTTGGTCACTTCATAAAGCTGGTCAATCTCTTCAATGCTCGCATTGCCCTGCACCATGCGCATCATCACACGCCAGAGCCAGCCCGTCCCCTCACGGCACGGCGTACATTGCCCGCAACTCTCATGCATATAAAACATCGACAGCCGCGCAATCGCGTAAACAATATCCGTCGATTGATCCATCACAATAACGCCCGCCGTCCCCAGACCGGAACCAGCCTCCCGCAAGCTATCAAAATCCATCGCAATCGTATCGCAGGTATCTTTGGGCAAAACGGGCGTAGACGACCCGCCGGGAATAACCGCCTTAAGGTTATCCCAACCGCCGCGCACCCCGCCGCAATGCTTCTCGATCAGCTCCTTAAGCGGAATGCCCATCTCTTCTTCGACATTGCACGGCTGATTAACATGCCCCGAAATACAAAACAGCTTCGTCCCCGTATTCTTCTCATCCGAGCCAAGCCCCGCAAACCAAGCACCAGAGCGCCGCATAATCGTCGGCGCAACGGCAATCGTCTCAACATTATTCACCGTCGTCGGACAGGAATAAAGCCCCGCCATCGCCGGAAATGGCGGCTTGTTCCGTGGCTGCCCCTTCTTCCCCTCGATGGATTCAATCAACGCAGTTTCCTCACCGCAAATATACGCGCCCGCACCACGATGCAGGTAAATATCAAAATCCCACCCCGTTCCGGCGGCATTTTTCCCGAGCAACTTCTTATCATAAGCCTCCGCAATCGCCTTAACGATCGCCGAACCCTCATTAAAATACTCCCCACGAATATAGATATAAGCCGCATGCGCGCCCATCGCATATCCCGCAACCAAACACCCTTCGAGCAATTTATGCGGCTCATTCCGCAAAATATCGCGGTCCTTACATGTCCCCGGCTCGGACTCATCCGCATTCACAACCAGATAATGCGGACGATCCCCCACATCCTTTGGCATAAAGCTCCACTTCAACCCCGTCGGAAACCCCGCACCACCACGCCCACGAAGACCAGACGCCTTCATCTCGTCAATGATTCCCTCACGGCCAAGCTTGATAATATCCTTGGTCTTATCCCAATCTCCACGCTTCTTGGCCGACTTCAAATCCGCCCCTTCCCAGCCGTAAATATTGGTAAAAATTCTATCTTCGTCGTTAAGCATCTAAAAAGCCTTATCTTAATTTATATGCAGTAATGCAAATAGCATCATTGCTATCCTCAACATATTTAAATGTTGTCAGGTTAAAGCAATTACCAGCAACGCCATCGGCAAGAAACGCACCACTCCTTGGAGATCCATCATCAATTTTTCTATCAATAAAAGCAGCCTGAAATGGCGTTAAAACCGCCTCGCCTGGCGCACTAGGGTGGGGGTCTCCGGTTGTTTCATCACGCGAAATCAAAAAAATGCCCGAGGCAGGGTTTTCACCCGCCTCCCTTACATGCGCAACCTGAAAGCCACCGCCGAGTGGCGAAGATGGATATAAATCACCCCAACCCTGACTATTCTCCAAGGTCAAGCCTGATATAAAATCAGACAAGGTCAAATGAAACCAAAATTGTGTAGCTTCAGAGTTCAAAGCACTTTGATCATCCCGACTCCAATTATTCGTAATAACACCAACAATGCTATCACCATTTCCACCTGCATTAACACAGGTATTTAAAGCAGCACATCCAATGATTTTATTGCCAGGATTGCTCAAATCTCCCGGCCACTGACGATACTTGTCATAAAAAGCGCTCAAAGCAGCAACATACGATGTCGTTTGTTTCACGTACCTATTGAGCCTTGCATTTTGAATAAGTTCTTGCCCTTTAAGTACACCTCCAACCAAAAGGCCAATGATAACCATAGCAACGGCTAATTCCACGAGTGTAAAACCATTTTTATAATACACCTAAGCCACCCCCGCCTTCTTCGCATGCTCCCCAAGTGTCGTCGGACCGGAAAGCGCCATCGAAGCCTTGCGCCCCTTTTGCGAACCAATCGTCGGCTTCATACCAGCCTTCAAAGTATCCAGAATCTCGATCATCGTCTCGGATGTCAAATCCTCGTAATAATCATCATTAATCTGCACCATCGGGGCATTCACGCACGCACCAAGGCACTCAACCTCCATCAAGGTAAACATACCATCGGCACTTGTCTCGCCCATGCCGATTCCCAAATGCTCGGTACAGGCCTTAATCACATTATCACAACCACAAAGCCAACACGGCGTAGTCCCGCAAATCTGCACCAAATATTTCCCAACCGGCGCCATATTGTACATCGAGTAAAAGGACGCAACCTCATAAACCTTAATCGGATGCATATCGAGCACATCGGCAATATGATCCATAGCCGCCCGTGGAATCCATCCCCCATAAACCGGATTGGCCTTCGCCCCTTCCGCCGCCGTTTGACGTTGCGCCAAATCCAACAAAGGCATCAACGCCGATTGCTGCCGCCCTTTAGGGTACATAGCAATAAAGGCATCAACCTTCTTCTTATTCGCCGCCGTAAACTTAAAGCTCGAAGGCTGATATTCCGCATCTAATTCAAATAACTTTTTCATCTAACGATCAATCTCTCCAAACACAATATCAAGCGAACCGATAATCGACACCGTATCGGCGAGCTGGTGCCCCTTGCTCATGAAATCAAGCGCCTGCAAATGTACAAAACCCGGTGCCTTAATCCGGCAGCGATACGGCTTGTTCGTCCCATCGGAAACCAGATAAACCCCGAACTCCCCTTTCGGCGCCTCGACGCAAGTATAAGTCTCACCCGCCGGAACGTGGAAACCTTCGGTATACAGCTTGAAATGATGAATCATCGCCTCCATGGAGGACTTCATTTCCGCGCGCGGCGGCGGCGCGACCTTATAATCATTCGTCCGGACAGGGCCATCCGTCTCGGCAATTTTCGCAATCGCCTGCTTCATAATTTTAAGCGATTCGTACATCTCCGCCATGCGCACCAAATACCGCGCATAACAATCGCCCGTCTTCCCCGTCGGAATATCAAACTCAAATTCTTCATAAGAATCATAAGGCTGCGACTTACGCAAATCCCACGCGACATCGGAACCACGCAACATCGGCCCGCTAAAGCCCCAATCAAACGCCTCTTCCTTTGTAACGCTACCGATATCAACGGTACGCTGCTTAAAAATCCGGTTATGAGTCAAAAGGCTCTCAAGATCCGCAAGGAATTTCGGCAGCTCGTCAACCCACTCGCCCATATCATCGAGCAAGCCCGCCGGCAAATCGCGCGCCACACCACCGGGGCGAAAATAATTAGCATGCAGCCGCGCACCACAAACGCGCTCATAAAACTCCATGCCCTTCTCACGCTCTTCAAACCCCCAAAGCGCAGGCGTCAACGCCCCCACATCAAGGCCAAAAGTCGTAATATTCAAAATATGGTTAAGCACCCGCCCAAGCTCACAAAACAGAACACGAATATACTGCCCGCGCTTTGGCACGGATATGCCAAGCAATTTCTCCGTCGCAAGCGCAAACGCATGCTCCTGATTCATCGGCGCAACATAATCAAGCCGATCAAAATACGGCAAAGCCTGCGTATAGGTCTTATACTCGATCAACTTCTCCGTCCCGCGATGAAGCAGGCCAATATGCGGATCGGCGCGCTCAACAACCTCACCCTCCATCTCAAGCACAAGACGAAGCACCCCGTGCGCCGCCGGATGCTGCGGCCCGAAATTCATGGTAAACGGCTTGATCTGCGTTTCCTCGGCAATCTCGAGTGTATTTACTTCCGCGCTCATGATTGCGCCTCCTTGGCTTCTTCGGCCTTCTTATCACCGCGCCAACCATGCTCCGGCACGCATCCCTTCTCATCTCCGGGGAGCTGGATGTCCGTCATCCCCTCCCATGGTGAGAGATAATCAAACGAACGAAAATCTTGCTGCAAGCTCACCGGTTCATAAACAACCCGCTTTTGCTCCTCGCAATAGCGAAGCTCGACATGCCCCGTAAGCGGGAAATCCTTACGCTGCGGATGGCCTTCAAAACCATAATCCGTCAAAATCCGGCGCAAATCGGGGTTGCCATCAAACATAATGCCATACATGTCCCAAACCTCACGCTCCAACCATCCTGCGGCAGAAAACAGATCAACAATCGAAGGCACCAAATCACCTTCGCCAACCTGCACATGCACACGGATGCGGTGATTATGACGAAGCGAAAGCAAGTTATAAACAACATCAAAACGCGCCTTCACACGATCCGGATAATCCACCGCCGTGACATCAATCAAAATCCGCGCATTGCATTCCTTATCATCACGCAAAAAATTCAAAACCCGCTTCAAATCCCCCCGCGCAGCATGAACAACAAGCTCATCACCGGCTGTAAATTCATACCCCGTAACCTTACCGTCGAGCGTCTCGACAATATAATCCGCTAAATCTTTAAGTGCATCTGATGCCATATCTGCAATAATTCCTATCTGGCAATCCGTGTATCTTCACGTTGTATTTTCTTTTGGAGCTGAAGCAAACCATAAACAAGCGCCTCGGCCGTTGGCGGACATCCCGGCACATAAATATCAACCGGAACAATCCGGTCACACCCACGCACAACGGAGTATGAATAATGATAATACCCCCCACCATTCGCGCATGACCCCATCGAAACAACCCAACGCGGCTCCGGCATTTGGTCATAAACACGCCGCAGCGCCGGCGCCATCTTATTCGTCAACGTCCCCGCCACAATCATCACATCAGACTGGCGCGGGCTGGGTCGTGGAATCATTCCAAAACGGTCCAAATCATAGCGCGACATATACGCATGAATCATCTCCACCGCGCAACACGCCAACCCAAACGTCATCGGCCAAAGCGACCCCGTCCGCGCCCAATCAAACAAAGCATCGGTAGAGGTCAACAAAAACCCCTTCTCATCAAGCGTCTTTGAAATCGCCGCAGGGACAACGTCCTGCGTCTTCGCACTTGGCGCCGCGACACCCGTTTTAAACGCATAATCCGGCGCAGTTATAATTTTCTTATCGTGACCCATAGCTCATCATTCCCAAGCTTATTCCCAATCAAGGGCGCCCTTTTTCCATTCGTAAATAAACCCAACGGTCAAGACCCCCAAAAACACCATCATCGACCAGAACCCGAACACGCCAATCTCCCCAAGCGTTACCGCCCATGGAAATAAAAACGCAATCTCAAGATCGAAAATAATGAACAACAAACAAACCAAATAAAACCGCACATCAAATTTATTCCGCGCATCAACAAACGCGTCAAATCCACATTCATACGCGGATAATTTCTCGGGATCGGGATTTTGCTTACCCAATAACATCGACCCCGCGATCATCAAAACGGATATCGCAATCGCGATAAACAGGAAAATCAGGATCGGTAAATATTCAATGAGAAGGTCAGTAGAAGCCATAGACTATCTTTACCACCACCCTCAAAAAAAGAAAACCGCGAATACGCATTTATTCTACTTTTCGTTTAATCTTTAGGCGCTAAAATTATCTCGAGCTGCTTCAAAAAACTTTTCGGCGTAAAAGGCTTAACAATATACCCCGCCGCGCCAAGGCTGATCGATTTTTTAATCTCGCTTTCCTTACTCTCCCCCGTCAACATCACAACCGGAATATCCTTGGTTTGCGCATTGCCTTTAAGCTGCTGCAAAACCTCATGCCCATCAACCGGCGGCATATAACGATCAAGAATCACCGCGTCGAACGTCTCCTTCGCCATCATGCCAAAGCCATTTTGCGGATTCGTAACCCCCGTCGCCTTCGCACCATTTTGGTTAAGCACTTCCTTCACAATTTCCACAGTCGCAGGCTCGTCATCAATAACAAGAAAACGCTTATTTTTTAAAACTTTAGACGGCATACGCTACCCCTTAATCGACCAAGGAATTGTATCCTTCCCCAAACCAAGCGGCAAAGGCGTAATATCACCGATAGATGTCGGTAGCATTTCAACCGCCTGCGGTGTTTTTTCCAATACAAACCCCTCTTCCGAAACCGGCAAGCCATAAAACGCCGCCCCATTCCGGCAAAGAAAATCCTCAAACCCCTGCGGGTCGCTAAAATTATACCCCGCCTCTTCAAACGCCTGCGCATAAAGCTGCGGCGCTATCCCGCCTGTAAAGCACCCCGCCGAGCACCCGCACGCCGTTGCCTTCACCGTGTGCGCCGCGCTATCCGTTCCCGCATAAAACTGCGTATTATCCGGCGCAATCGCCGCGGCGCGCAACGCATCCCGATCCTCCGAAAACTTTAATAACGGCAAACAATAAAGATGGTATTTTAACCCCATCAGCAAATCCCCGACAGTATAAAGAAGATGCTGCGGCGTAATCGAAGCCGCCGTATTCTCCCCTGCCCCCTTCACAAACTCAACCGCCGTCTTGCTCGTCACATGCTCGCATGCAATTTTTAAATCCGGATAGGAATCGCGCAAACGCGGCATCCATTCCTTATAAAAATAATCCTCTGCGTTGCTGTCCTTCTCAAAATAATCACAGCCCTGCATATGGTGCTGCTCCCCATGAATGCAGAGCGTTACACCATGCTCCGCCATCACCGCAAAAACATCACCCTTCAGCCATTCTTCCATCGGCACACCAAAATCCGCGCCTGTCGTCCCATGCGGCGGATAATATTTCGCCGCCCGAAGGAGGCCACTCTTCGCCCCCTCCTCAATCATCGCCGCGCTCGTATCCTTGGTCAGGTAAAGCGGAACAATGATCGCCTCAAACGCCTCCCCGCCCGCATCCTTAATCATCTGCAAATACGATTCGATCGACCAATACGGCAACGGATCACGCTCCAACACCTTCGCCGTCGGAGGCTTCGTATTCGGCATCGCCAAAACCCCGCAACACCCCATATCCAATTGCGATTGGATAATAGGCGCTAACAGCTCATCTTGCCGCAAATGCGTGTGAAGGTCATACCATTTTGGAAGTGTAATACTAAATGTCATGGAGGCACCTTACCCAATCTTACTGAACAGGAGAATAGTGATTTTTAAACTTGTTTAAAAATTGTACCGAGCGCGAAGCAATACCAAAGGTATTATTCGTACACTTAAAAGGCGAGGCGCGCGTATAGCGCGAAAAACTAGAAATGCCGTAGGCACTTCGCAACAAAGCCCATTTAAGCAAAAAACCCTA
>JBOEFZ010000034.1:74449-79366 GCA_050633165.1 Alphaproteobacteria bacterium
TAGGGTTTTTTGCTTAAATGGCGCGAGTGACGAGACTTGAACTCGCGGCCTCCGCCGTGACAGGGCGGCGCTCTAACCAACTGAGCTACACCCGCGCATTTAAGGTGAGAATTATGTATCAATTCTTAGGGCTGCCTGTCAACGCATTAAAACCACTATAACGCATTTTTTGCATCGAAATATTCCAGATCGAGGCTATCCGCGACTTCGCGATGCGTAACCTGCCCCTTACAAACATTCAAACCATTGAGGAAATTCGGGTTCGAGAGCAACGCATCCTCCCACCCCTTATTCGCAAGCTCCAAAACATACGGCAAAACAGAGTGATTGAGCGCCAAAGCCGACGTAAGAGGAACCGCCCCCGGCATATTCGCCACACAATAATGCAAAATCCCATCCACCTCATAGGTCGGCGAATCATGCGTCGTCGCCTTCGATGTTTCAAAACACCCGCCCTGATCAATCGCAATATCCACCATCACCGCCCCGCGCTTCATGGTCTTCAGCATCTTCTTCGAAACCAGCTTAGGCGCACTCGCCCCGGGAATCAAAACCGCACCAATCACAATATCGGCCTTTTGAATCGCCGCCTCGAGAATCGATGCATTCGAATAAACAATATTCGCCCGACCATGAAAATACTCATCCAAAAACCGCATCCGCTCATTATTCCGCTCTAAGATAGTCACATTCGCGCCAAGCCCCGTCGCCATCTGCGCCGCATGAAACCCCGCAACACCACCACCCAGAATCAGCACATCCGCCGGACGCACCCCCGGCACCCCGCCAATCAAGCGCCCTAGCCCGCCCTTATGTTTTTGCAAATGATAAGCCCCGACCTGCACCGACAATCGCCCCGCAATCTCGCTCATCGGCTGAAGAAGTGGCAGCGAGCGCCCGTCTGCCCCCGTCACCGTCTCATACGCAATCGCGATTGCTCCCGATTTCATCAACCCCCGCGCCTGCGCCGGATCGGCGGCCAAATGCAAGTACGTAAAGAGCACCTGCCCCGCACGCAGCATCTTACACTCCGCCGCCTGCGGCTCCTTAACCTTAACAATCAAATCCGCCTTATCGAATACGGCTTTGGCGGATTTAACAATCTTCGCCCCCGCATCGCGATAATCCTTATCCGAAAAATTAATCCCCTCACCGGCCCGCGATTCGACAATCACCGAATGCCCACACCGCACCAACTCCATAACCGAAGACGGCACAAGCCCAACCCGATGCTCTAATGTCTTAATTTCCTTTGGAACGCCAATGATCATATATCCCCCAATAATAGTTAGGGTACAATTATATCATGAGTTGAGGGTGGTGAGCTACCCCCACCGCCGCACAACATAATCTTCAACCAAGCCCTGAAACTCACCCGCAATATCATCCCCACGCAACGTATGCGCCTTCTTCCCGTCAATAAACACCGGTGCAACGGGGCTTTCCCCCGTACCGGGCAGGGAAATTCCGATATCCGCATGCTTGCTCTCCCCCGGCCCGTTGACGATGCATCCCATTACGGCGACCTTTAGCTCCTCAACCCCCGCATATTTCTCCCGCCACTCACACATAGAATCATCCAAATGCCGCTGAATATCCTGCGCCAGCTCTTGGAAAAACGTACTCGTCGTCCGCCCACACCCCGGGCACGCCGCAACTTCGGGCGTAAAGCTCCGCAAGCCAAGACTTTGCAAAATCTCCTTACACACCTTCACCTCTAACGTCCGATCCCCATTCGGCTCGGGCGTTAAGCTCGCGCGGATCGTATCGCCAATCCCTTCATTAAGCAGTATCCCCTCGCCGAGCGCCGTCGCAACAATCCCCTTTGAACCCATCCCCGCCTCGGTCAAGCCAAGGTGAAGCGCATAATTACACCGCGCCGCGAGCGCCCGATACACCGCAATCAAATCCTGCACGCGGCTCACCTTCGCCGAAAGGATAATTTGATCGGGACGCAAACCAACCTTCTCCGCCTGCGCGGCGGAATTCAACGCCGATTGCACCAACGTCTCCCGCATCACCGCATCGGATTCCCACGGCACATCCCGCGCCGCATTCTCATCCATCAACCGCGTCGCAAGCGCCGCATCAAGGCTCCCCCAATTCACCCCGATCCGCACGGCCTTATTATATTCCGCCGCCTTCTCAAGCATCACCTCGAACTGCTTATCCTTCTTTGCCCCAAAACCAACATTCCCCGGATTAATCCGGTATTTATCAAGCGCCTCACAAAGATCAGGATAATCCGAGAGCAATGTATGCCCATTATAATGAAAACACCCCGCCAGCGGAATATCCAGCCCCTCGCCCTCAAACCGCTCCCGAAGCGCAACAACACCCTCCGCCGCCTCAGCCCGATCCACGGTTACGCGAATAATCTCCGACCCCGCATAAAACAAATCTTTCACTTGGTGATAAGTAGCCTCAACATCCGCCGTATCCGTATTCGTCATCGATTGCACAACGACGGGCGCCCCCCCGCCAATCGTAACATTACGAACCTTAACGGCGTGAGTTTCATGTCGCGGAGTTTGGATTATTTGAACCATATTTAAACCTTAAGATAATCTTTGTATTCTTCTTGCAAATTCACATCATAAATATTCCGCTCAATATTCAAAAAATATTTCAAAACCTCATGAATTTCATATGAAAGTGCACGATATACTAAAGGCGCACGCCAAATCTTACGCTTATTCGCTTCGTTCACGGCGCGCCGAATTACACTAATAAGATACTTGATTTTTTCACGGTCTTCTTTACGCGGAAAGCGTTTGCTAAACTCTACGTCCGGATTATCCCCCTCCCCGATAAACTCAACCTCATCACCGGTTTCGGATACATAGGTACAAAATTTATCGAGCATACGCTCCACCCAAATAATCCGCTTTTCATGGACCTCACGCACATAACTGCGCCCGTTGAGGCGATCGGAATACAGCAAAATAACAATAGCAGTTGTTAACGTTTTTGATAAAATACACTTGATATCATGCAAAAGCTCATCCTGCTCCGATTGCAGTTCGCTGTTCTTGGCCAACTCCAACCATGTTGAAAGCTTGCTCAAATCACCATACACATCCACGACCATATAAGATAGCGCTGCCCCCAAATCCCCGATGGAAGATAAGAGCGCTTCATAAACGCGTGTCTGGAAGTTTTGATAGAGCGCAATTTTACGCGGATTTAACTTTACACTCTCAATTTCAAAATAAAGATCGGTTAAATTATCTGCATTATCAGATAACTCAGAAGCAATTGCGGCCGCAAAACTTGCTGTGCCTTCCGCTTTTTGCCGGCGCTCTGCCTTTCGCATCGCCAGATAATTGAAGTACACTGCCGTCACGGTCGCAATCGCAATCGAAAGACCGCCAAGCACCGTTTTATATTCATGTAAGAAACCCGTAAAATCCATAAAGGATGATGTATCCCGAAACACATATTTAGGCAAGTTTTGATGTTTTAAGGCTTGATTTTAAAATGTGTTCGGATTATCAATACCCATCCGAAACGGGAATGGGTGATTAGCTCAGTTGGTAGAGCATTTCGTTTACACCGAAAGGGTCGGCAGTTCGAGCCTGTCATCACCCACCATTCGTCTAAATTTTCTTAACAAACGCTGTGAGTTTGAAAATTGACGTCCCCGCGAAAGCGGGGATCTCCAGCCTATATTACCGTAAATTAAAACCTTAACTCAAGCCCCTGTATCTGATTGCTTAACCCCATAGCATGCGCACAAGCCGCAGCACCGGAATAACAATTAAAATAATGCACACCAGTCCCCTGCGGCATCTTCAAAAGGTTTAAGCCATCAAGATAGTCGGCCATTCTTCGCCCTCTTTGCCAGCGATCCATAGTGTCATCTCCATCCCCGCTAAACAAAACTGTGTGGCTTCTATCCCCGGAGACAAATATACCATGCCCCAAAGGTTCCAAGCACCACATATCGCGCCCTTTGCCTTGCTTATAATAACGAAAATCTATTCGATCTTTAGGCGTTTGGGAGCCTTCAAAAACCATAGAAAGCCCCCCCCCCCCTGCGCAGGCTCATCATCAACCAACCAAATGCTCGCATGACGAAAGTTATCTTGCCAAATAATATCCATGCGCAATAATTATGACAATAAGCCCATTTTTGCAACAAAAAAAACCCCGCTCTCACAAACGGGGTTTTCTAATATCTACCAAATCCCTACCTTCGCAGGGATAAACCCTACGGGTTTAGTTAACAGCTTCTTTAAGCTCTTTACCGGCTTTGAATTTAGGCTGCTTGGAAGCAGGAATCTTGATTGGCTCACCAGTGCGTGGGTTACGGCCAGTTGTCGCCGCACGTTGCGCAACAGAGAATGTACCAAAGCCAACAAGACGAACATCATCGCCGCCCTTAAGCGCGCCTTTAACAGCTTCAAGAACTGCATCAACGGCTGCTGCTGCTTTTGTTTTTGGAATATCGGCATCGGATGCCACTTTTGCTACTAGGTCTTGTTTGTTCATTTTAGAACCCCTTTATTTAAACGTTTAAGTAACATGAGAGAGATAAAATTTTCTCCCCACAACTAAGAAACAAGAACAAACCCAAAAACACGCAAAAACCACGCTAGCCCTTGGCTTCATCCCATTCCTTAGAATCATTTGTAAGGTGATTCAAAAACACTTTCAATGGTGAATCGTAGATTCAGCGCCATTTTCCGGCGATTCAGGTGAATTTTGATCAATTATTTCACGATTATGTCCAACAACAGCATCCGAAGACGCCGTCGGCATGTCCACAAGCGCATGCGCAAGCACCTCTTCAATGCTCCGCACAGGCACAATTTCAATCGATTTTTTCACCACGGCGGGAATATCCGCCAAATCTTTTTCATTATCCTGCGGGATAAGCGCCTTCGTAATTCCCGCCCGAAGCGCCGCCAACAA
>JBOEFZ010000035.1:0-22725 GCA_050633165.1 Alphaproteobacteria bacterium
ATTCTCCCCCCGGGCACCATTTTACATTCAGGCATGCTTTTTCCTGTTAACACCTTGAACGGTAAGGTGGTTTTTGGAGTTCTATACCCCTTGTTTCGGGTGTATGGGAGGCGGTCGGTGAAAGCGAGTTTTAGCACCAATCTGCGATAGTCCATGATTCCGGAAGTCCAGAGTTTCCAAGGGCTTGACAGAAACGCCAGGGCGAGTTCTATTTTTTGCGAACGCTGTGTGTTCGAAAGCCCCGTTTGGGCGCGTTTTTCTTCCATCATGAGCTTTTCACGCTCCAATGATTCCAGCTTGCGCTCATAGGCGCGGATAGCGTGTTGGCTGGTGGTATCAGCGAGTTTGTCCAGTAGTCCGTCGATTTGACGCTCCAGCTTCGTGATATCGCGCGCGAGGGTGGCTTTGGCGGCCTCGACCTGCGCGGCACGTTGCTGCCATGCATCGGCAAACATGGCTTTGACGATACCGATCAAGCCTTCGCTTGGGTGCATGGTTTTGAGCAGCTTGGCAAAATCGCCCTCCAGCTTATCGCGCGGGATGGATTTACCGTAGCTCGGGCATTTTTTCGTGTGACACAGGTAATAGGCATAGAGCTTGCCCGTGCCGGATTTGGATTCACAGCTTCGCAGCGGCTTGTCGCAATCACCACAGGTGACGAATCCACGCAGGGCGAATTTTTCGCCGAGATTTTTGCGCTTGGGAGCATGGGACGTTCCTGTGATGCGTTTTTGGATTTTCTCATAGGTCGCAACGGAAATCAGCGGATCATGCCGTCCCTTGCGCATGGGGATGTCCCATTTTTGCGCCTGCACAAACCCCGCATAGAGCGGATGGGTAAGCATATCCGTGACCTTCTGCATACGAATGCCGCCGTAACTTTTTTGCTTGGGGAAGTCGGGCTGTGCCTCTAGATAGCGTTGAACCTCGGCTTGCGTTCCAAAGCGCCCCGAGGCGAAGCCTTCGAGCGCTTCGACCACAATGGACGCAACGGGTTCATCGCGCACTAAAACTTTGCCTTCGCCTTTGGTCTGCACATATTTGTAGCCGGGGATTTTGCGGAACACCCAATAGCCGTTGGACACCCGCGCCTTCATTCGATTAACGGAGGTTTCTCCAATCTTCTCGCGCTGATGCTGCGAGACAGAGGCGAGAAGGTTTTCGACAAGTTTGTCATCGCTGGTGTCGCCAAAGGTGATGGACGGGCTGACCAGTTTGCCGCCCGCCTTGGCGAGCAAATCCCGCAATTGCCAATGCACCGTCACATCCCGCGAGAAACGACTGATATCATCAATAATAACGGCGTGCGGTTCGGTTTGCGTCAAAAGCCACGTCAGCATGGCTTGCATCGCGGGGCGTTCGATCAGCCCACCCGAGACACCGCGATCCTCAAATGCTTTGACAACGGTGTACCCTTCGCGACGGGCGTAATCTTCGCAGCGACGACGTTGTGAGGCAAGGCCGTCCCCCTCGTCTAGCTGCTTGGTTGACGACACGCGGGTATAGGTGACCGCATGCCTGGGCTTTTCATTCTGGGTTTGAAATGGATTCATGACGCCTCCTGTTCAGGCCGTGGCGCGTCCGATGTGTTCGCAGCATTGGCAATGGGGTTCGTGCTTGGGGAATGCGACAAGTCTAACATAGACTGGGCATAGGATGGCGCTGGATTGGCTTCTATAGTAGGTTTTCCACAGGAATCTTCGAGAAGAATTTCAAATTCGAGATCAACAAAGCTCACAACGAGAAGCCACAAGACCTCGATCATTTGGCGTTTCTGATCTTCACTCAGATCGGGCGCGTTGAGCATATGCTGGTATACGTCAACATCCAACGTCAACGCGCGGTGTTGGATGTTGTTTTGGGGCGTTTGGGGCGGATTTTGGGGCATGATTTAAGGTCTCCGTTTCGTGTTTTGCTCTCCTTTTTGTCGTCTCACTATTGGAACGAAGGGGGAACGTATCACAATTTTGGAATTTGCAACAAGGAATAAATTCACAAATCAAAAAGGCCTGCGCTGCGGGGCGGTGACGGCCTCGCAGCGCCGTTTCATACTATCGTGTGCGGTTTTGTTCGGGCTCACGCGGCGGTTGTGATTGGCGTTTCTCGCGGTATTCTTCGCGCTTTTGCTCGCGCAGGGTCACGCGCCCATCGACAGGCAGTGCATCCACCTGAATGTCAAAGCCTTTGCCGTCGCGGTGCTGCCATGCCGCTCCGACGCGGTTCCACACTGCTTCTTTGTCTTCGCCGCGATCCTTGACGTGATAGGCGATCATTTCGGGTTTGCGGGGGGTGTCAGTCATTGTCGCTCCTTTCAATTAGCGCGAACGGTTGAAACCATCGCGGGCGCGGGTCTTTTGCGCATTCAGTCGTTTGGTGATGAAGGTGATCCGCGCTTCGCGGTCATGCTCCACATTGCGGCGGACTTCTTTGGCGATGGTGCCTGTGGGTGTGAGGTGGGTTTCATAAACGGGTGTGGCGCGGAACCTGGCGAGCCATTCACGTTCACGGTCCGAGACAGGCGCTTTGGCCTGCCTATCCTTTGGTGTTCGGGGCATGGGTTAAGTCTCCAAAATGCGCATGCGCCCATGGGCGTATTGCGGGAAGTGCATGAGGTTTGCGGGGGTGGGAACGTTGCGCACGCGCAGCATGCGATGCCCCCAGCGTGACTTAACACGGACAGAGTCGAGCGGCGGGTGATACGGGTTCGGCAGGAACCGTCCCGCCATCCACGCCTCGTTAAAATAGGCGCGGCGGTCGAATTCCAGCGGATGCGCCATCCCATCTACAAAGGCATAGCCTTTGTCGGGCGAGGTTTGGATCACCTCGTCGGGATTGCGCACCATGCGGCGTTGTTGGCTGCGATGGCTCGCGGCCTCTTTGTGGTGGCGGTAGTTCAGTACAGCCGCAAAAGGATCACCGCCCGAGATGAAGGCCTGCGCGGCTTGTGACTTTGCTAGCGCTGCGCGGGATTGCTGCAAGCTGTCGTCATATTCCAGCGTCTCCGCGCCGAGCATGCGCGAAAGTTGTTCCGCAGACGGCAAATCCCTGACAGCAAAATAGAGCGATAGTGCGGCGCTAGAGGCAATCAACTCCGCGCCGTTTTCGGTTAACTCGTTCATTTGTTTGGAGTTTTGGAATACCGCAAAGGGCTGAATGCCAATGCCCGCGCCATAGGTATAAAGCTTGGGGATCATCGGGAATTTTCCTAACTGCCCGCATTCATCCATGATCCAAGTTTGGCGTGGTGCATGCGGCGCGCGGGATTTATAGATCATGCCTGCCACGAAAAGTGATTTCACAATTCCTGCCCAAGGCTGCACCATTTCCGCTGGAGGCATCAAATACAGTTGGTATTTGCGGTCACTGGCACAAAGCTCCGCCATTGAGAAGTCGAAAGGCGGGCTAACCGATTGAAGTAGGACAGGATCGGAGAGCGGAGCCAAGGCGCGATAGATTTCCCCCATGATGCTCGAAAAACTGTTCGCCCCGCTTTCGCGCGAGGTGGCGATTTCCTCTTCCACACGGCGGGCGATGGGGAATGCGCTTTGCGACATCTCAAAGCCAAATTCCAGCCAGTCATCGCCGCCACCAGGGATCAGGTTTACCGCATGGTAAAGGTCTGGCAGGGTCAGAACGCCATTTTGCTCCACCAATCCTAGAATGACGCCTTCAAGGATTTCCTGCGCGCGGCCTTCGAAATACACGCCTTGCGCTGATCCGCTTGCCACCACCAGATTTTGACACAGCACTTTGACATCCGAAACTAAGGATAGGCTGTCCTTGCGGATATAATCGACGGGATTAATCCGGTGTTGCGGCAAGCCGTGTAGGCCGAGCGGGTTCCAATAGATACAGTATTTGTCATCCGGCACTTGGTATTGGCTGATGGCGGCGATTTCGCCTTTGATATCCAAAATAACCAGCGTCTGCTTGGCGATGCCGTAGCAGGCATTGTAGGCGAGGATGGTGGTCAGCTTGCCGCTGCGTGCTCCCGCCACCAGTAAAGCGCCACCCATGCCGGAATAAAAAACGGGCTTTTTGCCGATATAGCCGAAAAACAGGGCGTTATCGGCTTGCTCATGCAGCCCTGCTTTTGCGGCCTCGCGCGCGGTTGCAAACCGCGCTTTGCCAAAGCGATATGCTTCGTTTTCATTCATGTCATTGCTCCTGAAACAAAAAAGCCGCCCCGACTGGCGGGGCGGCTTGTTCTTAAAGGTAGAGGCTTAGCCGATGGCTGCGCCGATGATAATCAGGGTGATCACCACCGCGATGATCGCAGGCCACGGATTTTCTTTTTTGCGGTAAATGCCGCCGACTCGTTCGTATTTAGCCATTGGATATCTCCTTTTCTGGCTTAGGGGTATTTGGTGTGGTCACATAAAGCGGGTGACAATTGCCAACCCGCCAAAGATCAAGGCCGTGCCTATCGACGCCCTTGAAATTGCAAAAACAAAGCATCCGCAGATGCCGAACCATGCAAAGCCCATGAACTCCGCCCAACCTGCGCCGTAGGTGTCGTAGGTCAGATTTTGCACAAACCCGATGCTGCGGGCGTAGAGCCACGGGGTCAGAAAAAACGTGCAGGCGACCGCCGCTGTATTGGCGAGCAGCGTGACAGAAGACATAAAAATATTCTGCCCCGCCTGCGCGCGGTTACTCATTCCAGCCATGTAAGATTTCCCTTTGTTGGGTGAGGGCTGCGAGGTGATCCGGTGTGAATCGCCTCTGCCCCTGTTTTATCCCCGACGCCCTTGGGTTTCGGGTGATACGGCGAATTTTGTTATCCGGCGTGGTTCGCCAAGGTGAACAACCAGATCGTCGCCAAGGCGCTCACCAGCCCCGCAACATGATAAATCCCCATGCGCTCGCCAAAGAGCAACACGCCAGCTACACTCATCAAAATCAAATGCGCCATACTGCCAAGCACAGCCCCTTGCCCGAGACCTTTCGCCAGCACCTGTGCATAAACAAGGTTGCTCAGCCCAAAAACCAAAAACGCTCCGCCTAGATCAAGCCAAGCGCCATGATCCGCATACCGTTTGAGATAAACCGACCCCACCGCGAACCCTACGCTCGACGCACACAGGTTGAAGATCAACGTCATTGACATTTCCACCACCTTTCTAATGAAAACCCCGCCCAAGCTGGACGGGGTTTTCTTATAGGCATGGTGCAGCGGCGTTCTTGGGGGATCGGTGTTAATTCTTTCCAATAGGGCGGTTGTCGTTCGCGATGCGTGGATCAATAAACTCGCCCTTGATCTTGCGAGGCCACCATTGTGATTGTTCCGGATGGCACGCGCCGATAATGGTTGCGACAGTTGCAAAATGCGGATGCCATTTTTGCGTCACGAACACGCGTCCCGCGCGCGGCGTCGTGCAAACATTGCTGCGGCAGAAATCCCGTAGCCTTTCGTCAAACGCCTCAACATCATGATGATCCGTCAGTGTGTCGCTTGGCTCGAAAACATCCATGTCGATATCGACGGGGCGCATATTCTGGTTCACAACCTGAACCTTCATGTCCCAAAGCTTGTCGTAAAACCAGTCACGACAACCCGAAGGCTTGATGTTCTCATTCGCCGCCACTTGCGAAACCGTCTCGCGCACGGCGATCACCAGAGCCGGAAAGGTCACTTCATCGGCGCGGACGATCAGAAAATGTTTCGCGGTACAGATGCCGAGAACGCGGCAGACGGTGAGGATGTTGGGGCATTTAAGGCAGGGCACTTGTTTTCTCCTTACAAGAAGTTCATGCACCTATTGTGTTCCTTCCAGCCAAAAAACACACACGCTAAGAATTTCGATTTCCAGTCCTAACCTCCTGTTATTTGTAAGTATTTTCGCCTTTCGGGGCTGTGCTCCAAGTGTGCAAATCCGTTCGCCGCGAACGGGCTAGCTTTGCTGTGAACAGGAAAAATCTTCCGCTGGGAGGAGCGGTAAACGGTGAAAAATTTCCGTAGGCGGTAAAAATTTGCGAATCGTGGGATTTGTGCTAGAATTTTTTTAAGAGCGGTTAACCCGCCCCCCCCAAGAAAACTTGTTGCGATGGCGCATCCGAGTTTCGCGGGGAATTTCATTCGGCAGCAGTAAACGTAGGAAACGCAAACCACTTGAAAAAAGTGGCTTTCGCTTACTACGTTTTTTGTTTGCGCATGGCTGATTAGGATGCCAAAGGATGGAAAAATAAATCCGCCTGCTGATAGCGGGAAAATTAAGGATGCAATCGGTCGATTGATATCCGCAGGAATTGCCGACCTCGGGCTTAGAAAAGGTGAGTTTTTTAATAAGCTGGAATTGTCCAGTGCGGAGGTTACGGCTTTCAACAAAATTCTCTCTGGTGACCGTTCAATAGATTTGAAGCAAGCAGCTATTCTGGAATCCTGGGTTAGGTGCGATGGGGCGAAGTTAACCGCCCAAGAGTGGCATTCATTAGAGAGCTTTCCGTCAAAAATTCCCGAGCGTTTTTTGTCTACAGATACTTACAATTTCAAAAAAGAAAATGAAGACGGTGTGGTGGAAGAGCCTCGCGAAAGTAGCGAGAAAAACTCGACATCCGAGGTAAGCCGTGCTAGCGATAGTTCCCCCGAAAAAATGGAGGAGGAGCATATCACTGAAAGAAATGCCAAAGAGAATAAAACACAAAAAGACGAAAATGACAGACCTAGATTGTATTTCGATTTCAAGAGAAGCGTTTTGTCCTGGGATCAAGATGTTTCACCAGAAGTTTGGTTGGACGCAATTTCCAAAATTGAAGGCCGCGAGCCTTAACTAATGCGTTTGCGTGCGTCCCATTGATCCACCGCCCACGCTTCCACCAACTCCAAAAACTCCGCGCGTATCGCAGGATCACGAATGGCGATGTAGGCGCAGGTGAGGCGGAAAAGTTCGTTTTCGGTTAGGTCGTTTGTGGCTCGTTTCATTATGATCCTTTCTGTTTTTGTGGAATTGGGTAGGTCAGGCCTTGGCGCTTGAAGGCGCGTTGCAGGGTTTGTCTGGAAACGCCGAGCGTGGCGGCGAGTTCGGCATAGGTCGCGCCAACCGTCAGTTTTCGATGCGCTGCGCGGATTTGTTCAGGTGATAGGATGCACGGACGCCCAAGCATGACACCGCGCCGTCGTGCGGCTTCAAGCCCTTCTTTTGTCCTGCGCGAGATAATGCGGCGTTCGAAATTCGCGAAGGCCGCAACCATTGTATAAAACAACTCGCCCTCTGCCGTTGTCGTGTCGATGGGCAGGGAGAGAATACGCATCTTAACGCCGCGCCCGCGCAGGGCATCGGCAGTCAGCATGGCATCAATGGAGCTACGGAATGCGCGGTCAAGGTCGAGAACAACAAAAGTGTCACCTTCGTTCAATTCCGCTAATGCCGCCTCAAACACAGGGCGTGCGGCGGCAACCGCTGAAACATGCTCGATGCGCAACGCATCGCATTCCGCCTCAAGCGCTTTGGTCTGGCGGTCGGTAAACTGGGCGCGGGTGGAAACGCGGATATAACCTATACGGCGGGGCATGGTGGGCGACCACAAACGATGATTTTTGGACGAGACGAGTCTTTACGGGAATTTGAAATTGACGTAAACAGGATGTCAGGAAATACGGGGCTTTGCGCGGATCAATCGCGGCAGACACGCCATGCCGTTGTATGCGCCCAACATCCGCACCGGAGACAGCGTTGTTGTAGTCGTCCAAATCCTGTTGGCTAGCAGCCCTACGGAACACCTCGGAGTAGTGCACATAATCCGGCTTGGTTTCAGAATGGACATCAGGCATAGAATCCCGCCTTCCACCGCGATGAAGCTACGCTTTCATCGCGCCTGTTTCTGCTGGCAGAAACAGGCCTGCACAGCCCCAATGTTCCCGACCGCCTCGTACAACAGTTAAAATACAACAAATACATAACCATAGGTAGAATTATACAGTATTTCACCGCCGTAGCGCAAATTATTGTACATATGTGGAGGTTCGCATGCTAAATATAGGGTCTCTCCATAGCCACCAGATATGTTAGGGTTGTGCCAAATGCTCAAAATCGACGGATTGGATCGACTTCAAAAGGAATTGAAACAAGCTCAAGATGCGTTGAGCGAGTTAGACGGTGAGATTGGCTCCGTCTCTTTTGACCCGAATGATCCAGCGAGTTTGGAGCGTGCGATTTCGGAAATGGAACGGGTGATCGATGAACGAGTTGGTCGCTATGCCAATAACAAAATTGTGGCTCCGCTCGTAGAGCAGACAAAGGAACATTTTCGGGCTGAAATACTAAATAAAGCAGCGCGGGCACGTCTTGAGGCAGACGATGAGTGACAACAAAGGTGTTTTTAAACAGATCAACAACGCTGTTTTAGATTTGCAAAGTTCCGACTACCAGAGCTTTGCGGCTCCATTAAAGAAACTCGGTAGGCTCTTGTCTAACCCAGAATTTTCGGCGTTCAATGATGAACTCACCGCAGGTTTAGACGTAGAGAGTTTTCTTCAATCTGGACATGATAGTCAGAGCAGCATGGTTGGTAGCGCGGTTTTACCGTGGCCTGAGGATGACACGCAGCTTCTAGGAATGCAGTTGCTTGTTGTTCAGAAAGTTTGCGGTGATCCCGATTGGGCAATAAATTTTGCAGGGACGTTTTATGTCAGTCATAGCAACAAATTCATGCGTGACTTTCAGCAGATGCTTTCGCAGTTAATTATCCCGTTTGCTCGAGACTATAAGGAATACGTGGAAGCGAAGGGGAATGTGGACGTGTCATTGACGATGCCGATTTCGAATAAGGTTTTTATTGTTCATGGTCATGACGGCGAGGCACGGGAAACTGTCGCACGTTTCGTCTCCAAACTTGGTCTGGAGCCGATCATTCTTCATGAGCAGGCCAACAGGGGGAGAACGGTCATCGAGAAAGTCGAGGCAAATTCTGATGTTGGGTTTGCGATTGTATTGCTTACGCCTGATGACCTCGGAAAGGCGGCAAAAGAAGACGAACTTGAGCCGCGTGCGCGTCAAAATGTACTTCTGGAACTTGGCTATTTTATCGGCAAGCTTGGGCGGGACAAGGTGTGCGCTTTGAAGCGTGGAGCAGTCGAAATTCCTAGCGATTTTGCAGGTGTGGTTTGGGAAAGCATGGACGACGCAGGCGGATGGAGGCAAGCACTAGGGCGTGAGCTTCAAGAAGCAGGGCAGGCCATCGATTGGAACAAAATAATGTCCTGATGGCACGCACCTTGATTTTGCGTTTCTCGCGAGCCGTGAAGCACATTCCCCAGAATGTAACACAGAGCCAACAGAGAACTCCCACTAAGATAAGAGAACACGCAAGATGTGCGACGTGCTACGCCGCATCTTGTGCTGCGGGCGGCTGCGCCGTCCTCGGCAAGGAGGGCGTGCCGCCCTCCGTTGCATCCTCCCTGCAAGCAAAGCTCTGGCAGTTTCACTTGTGTGATACAAGAGCCGCATTGCCAAGCACATGCCTGCGAAGGGCAAAAACTGAGCACAAAACAACTTTTAGACGTTGCCAATTCACTGAAGGAAGACAAGACTTCAATCATTAGCCGTAGTAGAATCATATGAGGACATAATGGCAATTCGATTTAAGTCACATTGTGCTGTTGTCGCACTGGTCGCGGCGTATTCAATTCCTGTTCCAAGCCTAGCACAGAATTTTTTGAAAGACTTGGGAAATGCAGTCAAGAAAGACCTTGGCCAGATAATTCCTCAGAATAAACGTCAGAAGTCAGGGAACAACTCGCAGAACAATAATTTGGGGGCTCAAATTCTTGGTGGTGTCGTTGGTGCCGCAGTGGGGGCAAAGCTATCTGAGAATTTCGAGTCAAATGAAGTGCTCGGCACAATTATTGGAACAGCCGTTGGTGTCTACGTTGGCAATGAAATCTCAAAGTCGATGAGCCAAAAGCAACAAGATAAAATGGCAGGTGCGACAGTTGATGCATTTGTTTCTGGGAAGAACCAGGAATGGACTGATCCTGATACAAAATCTCAAAATACAGTGCGCATTTTGCAATCTAACCAAACGGATCAACCAGTTGAAATAATGGTGGACCGAAACACGATGGCAGAGGTCTCTGAGATAGACCTTATCGGTGAGACCTATCTTGTGCTGAAAAAATCTAATGTGCGCGGTGGTCCAGGAACAAGCTTTGGAAAAGTTGGAGGCTTGGCTGCGGGCAATAGGATCAATGTCGTAGGCAAGGTGAAAAATGAACCTTGGTTCATGATTAGTCGAAACGGCGTTGCATATGGATATATCTACGCACCTTTGGTTCAACGCGAGTCAGCCTCGATTGTGACGCAACCCGTTGAGCCGCCCGAGGAGACGTTAGACTCATTTGAAGCGATTGTCGTAGCAGCATCCCAAGAATGCAGAACTGTAGAACAGGCTGTGAAAAGTGCAAAAGGGGAAACACAGACCGAAACCATGACAGCCTGCAAAGGCGGAAATGGTTGGGAGGTTAAGGTCGCCGCCGCCGCACCTGAACTCGTCGTCGAACCCCTTCCGAGTCAAGATGGCGTGGTGGTGAATGACGTAACACCGCTGTCAGTAATTCCAGTGCTTCCAGGTGTCGAGGACACCGCAGAGACGCCGCTTTTGCCTGTGGTAGCGTCTGCTACGTCAGCTGCTTCGGGAGAAGAAAACGGCAAATTGGCTGCCACCTATGGTGAATTTGTGATAGTAACACTCGTCGGCGATGGTAACTGGTGTGGTCGCCACGTCGCTGTGAGGATCGATTACCCACAGGAGGCGTTTGACCTATTTGTTGAACGAAACGCTCCACCGGCAGCCGTAAGCTTCGCAAAGGCGGCTAAAGAACAATGTCCAGATATGCGGAGCATTCAATTTAATCACAACCCAGAACGTCAGGCCGGAGAAGAAGAGTTCTCCAAGGCAGATATTCAATGGCTATCTGCCGCCGATGATTTCGCATCGCTGACAACTTACAAACGTCTAGAGGCGGCATCTCCAGCAGAGCAATACAACCAATGTGACACGCTCGCTGCCATTCCAAACGATCCCAGAAAGCCGCTTGGCCTTTCCGGCATACCTGACACAGAATTTGTCGCGTCAGACGATGCGAAAAACGCGTGTTTTCAGGCTGTTTTACTTGATGGGGATACGAGCCGCCACTACGCGCACCTAGGGCGTGTTCTCGCCTTCCAAGGGGACTTCGCTGGCGCAATCGCCGCATTCACCAAAGCAAAGGACATGGGAAATGGCACTGCAATGCACTATCTCGGGACGCTGACGGCAGAAGGTTGGGGGATGATACCTGATCTGAATGCTGCACGCACGAATTGGGATACAGCAAAGCTCTTCGGGGCTGGTACGTCGTTTGACGCGAACGCGATGGCGACTTCCGCAGGCGTCGCACGGCGGAACTGAAGCCATGCGAAGCACGAACTGGAAGCAGCCAATGCGAAACCTTGTCTACCTATTCATTGTCACTGTTCTGGCGCTGACGAGTATTCCGACTGACGGCTTTGCTCAAAGCAACATGTGGCGTCAGCAGCAGATGATGCAACAGCAACGCATGCAGCAACAGCAAATGCAGCGTCAGCAACAGATGCAGAGAGAAACGCAAAGGCGGCAACAAGAAGCGCAGCGCCGTCAGATGGAGGAACAGCGGCGACGCCAACAGGCTGCAATGCAACAGCGTCAGCGCGAAATGCAGCGCCGTCAGGAACAGATGCGGTTGCAGCGGCAAAGGCTAGCAGAGCAGCGCCGTTTACAACAACAAAGACGCCAACAAGAGATGCAGCGCCAACAGGTACAACGGCAGCAGGCGGCGCAAAGACAAGCGCAGCAAACTGCCCGTATCGCCCGAGATCGAGCATTGAAGCTGCAGCGCGAACGGCGCTTGCTAGAACTCAGAAAACGCACGCGCCTCCTCCAACAGCAGCAGCAACGTGAAAAGGCGGCTCAGCAAACCAGCACGATTGCTCTTTTGTCGAGAACCGGCAATCGCGCCAACGTTGTTACGTCTCAAAATTTTGCGCAGCGCAGGCAAGCTGCAGCACAACGCTTCGCCGCGCTCAGAGCGTCGCGACCAGCCATTGCGGCAGGCAATGGATCAACCAAACCAAGCGTGTTGACAAGTAAGCAGTTACAGCAACAAAAATTACGAGAGTTCCGTGCAAGATTTCAGCAACAACAGTTGAATTCAAAGCGGATTCGTCCTGAAGCGAGGAAACCTGGCAATAGCCTTAAGTTATTGCCCGCGCCTGCCCAAAATCGCCGAAGTGCGCCAGGCGTTGCCAGCCATGGCGGAAGCTTGCCAAAAATCAAAAGTGGTGAAAGATGGCTAAAAGGTGGTGGTGTTGCTGGAAAAATTCCACTGCAAGTAGCACAGAAACTGAACGGGCGTAGTTTCAAGAATTTTGACGATTTCAGACAAACCTTCTGGAAAACTGTTTACGCCGACAAAAGTCTACGTTCCCAATTCAGCAAACAAAATCAAAGAGAGATGCGGGAGGGACGCGCTCCGTGGGTTCCTAATCCAAAACAAAATTCTTTGGGGAAAAGGGTTAAGTATGAGATTGATCATGTTCAAGAAATAAGAAATGGTGGTTCTGTTTACGACATGAACAACTTGCAAATTAAAACGCCATATTTCCATGTAAGAGGTAAATAGCATGAATCTAAGTTTATTGAGAAAAGAGATAACAATATTTAACAGTCGCAGTGAGATGACGTCTGAGGGCGAAGTCTCAGATATGATGAAACGTATAGTAGACGCTGCAGGAGATGAAAGAGTCTTAAAGATTATAATTGAGGATGATACTGTGACTGACGAATTTGGAAATATCGTTTGCGAAAGCCTTATAAAAAAGCTTCGCAGTCTTGAAAACGAAGTTATCCTATGCTGAACGCACACTTTCCATATCAGTAGATCATCGACATTTTGAGACGAGCATTCATGATCGTGCGAGGTCAAAAAGCCTTCTTATAGCTCCAAAAGTTATCTTTTTTGGTAAAATTCAAAAACACGGTATTCGTGACAGGTGGACATAGATTACTTCCAGCCATTTCACCGAAAAGCGCGATCAATGGGTTTCCTCGGTGATCGCATGTTCTGTTGAAGCGCAACTCACAAGAAAACTCGTTTGCAGATATCTGGAAACAGGACTTCGAATAGACCCCCGTCATGCTAGTGCAGCTTTGGCTAAACCCCTGAACGCCAGCGCATTCACGGTCCGGTATCAGCTTCATGATTTCGGTATCTGATGGCGGTGGGATTTCTCGATAAAAGTTTGACCCTGGGGGCACAAGCTCATTGAGTTCCGCTCTAGACGGTGCGTACCCCAAACCTGACGAGACCTTTAGCAGATCAACAGCGTCAAAGAAGGCGTCATCGTCGTCCCGATAGGTCAAAATGCTAAAGGCTTGTAAGTGGATGGCCGGAGCGTATTTGCGCTGCGCAGCCACTTCTGTATATTGGGCAGCGCTTTCGACATCACCCAAAAATTCTAAAATGCGCGCAAGTTGGTAAACCTGACGTGTTGCATCAGGGTTATATTCAACCGCTGCAATGCAAGCTTCAATCGCCCGATCAAAATCGTATTCGAAGCCAACTTCTTCTAAGGTCACACCATCCACAGGCAATGTCTTGTCATGTGGATCACCTGCGAGCATGTCACATTCAGTAACCCCATTGCGGTCTGGCTTTCCGCTTGGAGGAGGAATGACCAAACGCCCTAATTCCTGTTCCCAAGCGTCATCAACGCCCCAAAAATAAGACCCATCCTCAGAGCTAACAAATTCGAACGTGAGTTCGTTGGTGTTGGCTTCCAGAAGCGTTAGGCTTCCGCCGTCTTGGTTTCGCTCAACGAGAACCTCCGACAAAAGATGGCCATTCGTGTATAGCGCGCAAGCAAGAGATTTGAGAGACAGCGATCTGTCTCCTATCAAAAATGTCGCTGCTCTATTGCTACGAGTTTCTACCTCACTTGCGACAACCGCACATGCCTGTAATTGGCCAAGCTCAATCCCCTCTTCGGCGGCGGCAACATATTCGGCAAAACCTGGATAGTCTTGCGAAAGCTCATAAAGCACTTCCGCCTCTTGCTTGTAGAGCGTCACTTTATCCAAAGTCATGTTCTCAGAACGGATTTGTTCAGCGTATCCGTCCAAACCATCGGAAATGACTTGCTCAATCCGAGAAGTAGCTAGGTCAAGAATTTCGTTGGCTTCTTGTTGAAAACCATGCGCTTGGAACTCTTGATGAAGGGCAAGCCCTGTCTCCAAGATCAGATCAACATCGCGGTAAGAAGCTCCGGTATCTGCAATTATGGCTGAAGCATCCGAATAGATTTCGGCTAAGAGTTCTTCAGATAACGCTTCAAACCAGTAACGTGCAGTTTCAATAGCGGCTTGTGCCTCTGGCAGATGCGTTGTTACTTCTGGTGATCCCAAACTTTCCACAAGTTGGATATGTGCCCTCACGTTGTTGAGGTATCCGCCCGCATTGTTTTCTTCATGGGCTGAAATTGTATTTTCGAACCATGACGACAGGTTGCTGTCAATCTTGAGTATTGTTTCTGGGTCTGGAGGGCGTTTTGCTAGGTGTGCATGAAGTGCTGAAACTCTAGCCTCAATTTTATCCTCGCCATCTATTGCTTCTTTGGCTGCCTCAAGTGCAGCACTTCTTAGTGCTCTGACCTTAAAGTGTTCGACGTTTCTAGCATAATGATCCGCTTTTTGGGGCGCGTAAAGTCTTACAATGCTCAGGGCGGTTTGAATTTCGGTTGACGCGTCGTCATTATCTAAATGCAATACAGTATCAATAACAAACTGTTCAAAGTTTTCATCTTTGGATAGTAAGCTTTGAACGGCAGTTCTAGAGGCATTCGCGAATGCAACATAGCCGCTTGTTCTGTTAATACCCGGAACGTACCTGTAGGGTGAAAATACGTCCAACATGTTTTCTAAATCGCCAAACGAATTAATCGCCTGAGTGATTTTGGCCGCATCTTTTGATAAATTGGGCTGGCCGAGGCGCAGTGTCCATCCTTCTGTCTTTTTCGCTTCTCCAGAGATTATTTCTACGTCAGCCGTAACACCAGATATGGAGATGCGTTGAAGCGTGTCACAGTTCCCAACAATTTTTTGTGCTGCCGCTCCATAAAGTGTCCCTAGATCATTGATACGCTGTTCAAAGAAGGAGGCATCATTAGAAATGATTGTCATCGGTATGTGAACAGAGCACTTCCAAGGACGAGGAGCGACAATCCTTGTAGTTTTGTCATTTAAGACAGCCAAATCTACCGTATCGCTCTGAGCGCTTACCGAAGAAGCGCTTGAGGCAAAAGCAATGTGCAAGAAAGCTAAAAAAAATACCCGCATTTCTGAAAAGCTCATTGTCAAAACAGATCGTGATTCTAGAGGTTACTATCCTCACAACTTTTTCGTTTTCGACAAGACAGAATCAAGAAGTGAGGGGGCAATATCACCGATTTTCTCTTGTTCATCACAAAGATAGGCGTTCTAACTAATGATGTGCCGTTCTGGCCTGTAAATCGCTCCATACGACGGAACCCAACATTCAGGCCAGTCTCCTTCAGTTCTTCAGTCATGCGCGGATGACTGAAAGTGTCTAGGCTAAGATGGGGCTGCCCGTCGATATGTGCGCGCTTGACTAGGTCATGCCGCTGTCGGCGGCAGCGGGAGTCGAAACCGCCTCTTTGCCCACCTGCTGACGCAGGCTTTATTGATGGGGTCTTACACGGCCTGCGTTTAGTGAACTTTTGCTGTCTATGCGCTGCATGCTTTGGAACCTGATAATCCAGCTTACATCAAATCCGAGGACGCCGTTGGCTGTGCGTCAATGACCTTCCGCCATGCTGGAGGCATGGTCTCCCGAGAAGGCCATTGACCCATCCCCGGAGTTTGATCGACCGTCCCAAGCCGCGCGTTGCGCGGCTTTTTTTAGTGGGACGCTCGCCGCTGGGCAGAGGTTCAAGCGCGGGGCTGGTTGTTGGCTTCGCCGTTGAACCAACCAAAAACGAGGACATTATGAGCATTGTTATACACGCCCAACCCTATGACATCACGGCAAACGGATTTTATTTTAGCACAGCGGATGAATATACCGAGAAAGCCGCAGCCCTACGGAATGGCTTTGGCGATCCGGTCGAAGAGTTCGAAATCCAGTTCATTGACGGCGACGATCTGGATTGCGCCTTGGCAAAGGCGATAGGCCTCACTCAAGCGAATATCCGTGATTTCTTGGGATGTGTGGAAGACTGGCAGGATTGGCAAAAGACCCTCGTAATCATCGCAATCGGAGAATGCGGTTATGATTTCGACCCAAGCACCGATCCCGAGAGCTATGACATTGTTGTGTATCATGTCGGTAGTTACCGCGAATTGGCCGAGCAGTTCGTTGTGGAGGGCTATTTGGGTGATATTCCCGAGCATTTGCAACACTATATTGACTATGACGCCATCGCCCGCGATCTGGAAATCGACTATGGCGATGCTGTCATTGCGGGTGATTTTCTGATTTTCAGTGCGGCTTAGGGAAGGGTGAAATGAAACAGCTTTCCCATCACGATTATCATACGGGACATCCGTGGTATTACCTCTTGGGCGGTGCGATCCCATCGCCCAAGGATATCCAAGCCGCCGTTCAAAGCAGCGATTACTGCGGCTATCTCGCAGAGGATATTGAAGCCATAGGGCGCAAGCCGGAGCCTCAAAAAACACAAGCCGAGGCAGCGATGCGTGAGCGCGTTGTGGCGGAGTTGCGCGCGGATATTTCGCGCTACCGCGCATGCGCGCGGAACCTGTATCGCCATCGTCGCATTATCGGCATCACAGGCGCAAAATCAAAATGCGAAGACGTGCATGTAGCGATTTCGCTCAAACACAATCATATCTATAACGGCTTTGCGCATCTCAAAGCATTGGATGCTTTGCCAAAGCAGCTCGATCTATTTGGGTGAATGGCACAAAATCGCTTATTGTGCGCCTTGATGATCCGGCTTACCAATTCCGGCACAAATGACCGCGAACACAGAGAGTTTTTATGCCGGATATCAATCTGCACGACATGTCTTTAAGTGAACTCAAAGCGCTACAAAAACAGGTGGTGAAGGCCATCGACACGTTTGAAAGCCGCCAGAAAGCCGAAGCGCTTGCCGCCATCGAAGCCGCCGCAAAAGAAGCGGGCTTTTCGCTAAAGGAATTGCTTGGTACATCGGCAGGCAGCAAAGCACCCGCCGCGCCGAAATACCGCCACCCCGAAAACCCTGACCTCACATGGACAGGCCGAGGCCGCAAACCTGGCTGGTTTATTGCGGCATTGGAACAGGGCAAAACGCCGGAAGATTTGCAAATCGACTAAGCTTTGCGGCTGGACTACGTGGGATATCACCGCTCCAAACTTGGCCCGTCGCGCGGGCGACGGCTGCGTTTGGGGCGAGGGGCGCGGCTTTTGCGCTCGCTTTTATAGGCCTCTTTGGCGCGCTGGCGTTCGGCTTCTTTTGAGGCTTCAAGCGCGTCGATATCTTCGGACAGTTCCTTGATATTGGTCGCACGCTTTTGCTGTTCGGCCTTGGCGCGTGCTTGCGCTGCTGCCATTTGCTGAGCTTGCCGCGTAGCGGTTTCTTGGCGTTCCTGTTCATCCCGCGAGCGAGCGGCTTCCTGAGCGCGGGCATTCTCTTCGAGCGTTTTGCGGCGTTGTCCGGTGATGCGGTCTATGAGGCCGCGCCAGCCTTTGCGGATTTTGGCATCGCGCGCAGTCTGTGCCTCGCGTTCACGCTGGCTTTGCGCTTGGCGCAATTGCGCCGCGTCCCATGCCTGACGGGCGCGGAGTCGGGCTTCTTCTTCTTTTTGGCGGGCTTGCTCTACGGCTCTACGGCGCTCTTCTTCGCGGCGCAGTTCATCGAGGCGTTTTTGCACATCCTGCGCCGCCTCGTTTTGCGCGGTGGCGGCATCCGGCAGGGCGGACAAGTCCCCCAGCCGATCCCGCACCTGTTTTGCCTTGATCCCGACATAGCGGGAGACGGAATAGGCCTCGCCGCGATAATCCACCGCGATAACGCCGCGCCGATCTCCGCGCGCCAGCACAAAGCCATGCGCCCGCAGGGCATGTGCAAAGGCTGCGCGGCTATCGCTTACCGCCCAAGCATCTTGGAATATCTCTTTGGTTTTGGCGGGGTCACGTTCGGCGCGTTTGCATTGCTGCCATTCCGAAAGGGAGAAATTACGCGGATCACGTTCTTCATGGCGCACAAACCCGCGCGGCATTTGCCAGCCGTGATCACGGTATAGCTCTCTCGCCACGTCTTGCAGTTTGGAATGCGAAAACGAAAGCTGCACCGCCTTCAAGTTTTCAATATCAATCCGACACCACACGGCATGCGCATGGCGGCGAGTCCGACCATCCGCGCCTTGTTTTTCGTGAAAGACAATAGCGCGGGGCTGGTTGGTCAGGCCAAGGGATTTTTCGACGCGGGCAACCGCATCCTCAAAATCTTCGGGCGAGGCGTCCGCATCTTTGGGCGGGTTCAACGACAAGGAAAACAAATGTTGTTTGCATTTCGTGCCACGGCTGATGGCATGACTTTCCTGAAACGCGCCCAGCAGATCATTTGCCGCAAAGCCGCGCATGTCATGCACAACGACACGTTCGTTTTCGTCCTTCATGAGATGCCGCGCCAAGTCCCGCGCCCCGCCGCGTTGATTGCCGACGAGGATCATGGCATGCGCTCGGTCTTAAGCCCGAGGGCAATCACCAATTCGGCGCGCATGGCGGCGATATCAACACAGGCCATTTTAATCGCCAGCGCCGTTGGCGCGTCGATTTGGATAATGCCATTCTCGACTGCCCAATCCAGCTCGCTCAAATCCTCTGCAAGGTTTGTCCGTCCCAACAAGCCAAGCACCCGTCCAAGCGCTTCGTAATCCTTCACCGGAAACTTACCCCGCGTCTTGCGCGGCTTGGCATCCGCGCTAAACAGCCGTTCGCGCATGTAAGCGCTCCGCGACATGCCAGCGGCGTCGCGGGCAAGACGGGTTTTTTCGTCGTCGGTCACGCGCAGCGAGATTGTATGGGTCGGTTGAGGTTTCGCAGGTTCGGGAGTTTCAACAGGCTTTGGAGTCGGCTCTAGCTCAATCGGTGGCTTTTGCCCGCCAACAGCCTTCGCCACCCGCAAAAACTTATCGGTGATATGATCCGGCAACTTCCTCATAGCCCCGGCTCCAGATCATCAAGACCGACACCCGCCTTGTTCAGACGCTCATCCCACTCCGCAAGCACATCCAGCACCTCATTGAGGTTGTCCACATCGGGCAATTCAGGAGGTTGATTTTTCCTGTTGAGAGCAAACGATTTTGTTAGATTTTCATGCTCGCAAGAGTTCGAGGTGACTCCAGTTGGGGGCACCATTTCTCTCTTAATTATACGGTGCTTCTACTTTTTGCTGGCGTCCATGCGGGGGTAGTAGATGGGGGCTGGGGGGTTGATGGGTTCGAAGGCTGCTTCTGCTGGTGCTTTTGGAGAGCAGTCGGGGAGGGGCGTGCCGTGGAGATCTGACCATTGGTTTACCCATCCTTCTTTATGTTCGGCGTCTGTAACCTCGATATGCAGAGCGCAGCTATCCGCGCCCAAGGCGGCGAGGTAGGTGTGTATATGGTCTGAGGATACGTCCTCGTCCCAATTTCCGGTGTAGTGGATTTGCGGGATATCGCGTAGGTCATTGACGAAATCGATCGGGTTTAGTGATTCGGTGTATTTATCGGAGGTATCCAAAATCCCCGCGACCGTGCGCAAGGATTTCACATCATCGCGTTGCGCGGTGAGCAGCGCCGCGATGGCCGCACCGCCGCCGTGACCGATGAGGTTATAGCCCGTGAGGCTATAGCGGTTTTTCATTTTATCAAGGGCGGTGTTATAGGCCGAGATGACTTCGGGGGCGAAGCTGCCTTCGCGCCAATAATTCGATGTGCATTCTTCGTCCGGATTGCTCATGCCTGTGAATTGGCAGGGGCGGGCGATATAGGCGAGGTTTTCGGCCTTATCGAATGCCGCGAGGTGGAGCGCAATTGGGTTGGTTGGTGTCGGGCTTGCGGTAATTTCGGCTTCGCTGATGGCGTTGCGGGCGAAATTAATGTCTCCGTCGCCTTCGATATAGATGTTGGCGGTTTGTCCTTTTGTATGCATACGTTCGAACGCGGTGAGGGTGAAGGGCTCTGCGGTGATTGAACGTTTGATGAGCCAGGCCGGAGAGGCAAGGCGCATGGCGATTTGTTCTTTTGTGCTATTCGGGCCGGTGCAGGCGGTTGCGGCGATGCCGATTGAGGTGAGAACGGTGAGGGAGGTAAGGAGTTTACGTTTCATAATGATGTATTTCCGCATGATATTTGATAGAACTTGGCATAAGCCTATCATGCTTCGCTTTTAAAATCATCTAATCTCTTTTTGGTTTCCAACCTTTTTTCCATTCCTCGAAGGGGATGATTTCCGGTGCGTGGCCGTTATCGTGGAACCATGAATCGACGGCGAATTTTTCGTTTGTGTCGATTTGCGTGATGGTGGCGGTTTGGTGTGGCCATTTCATGAAGGGGACGCGCGATTGCGGGATGTTTACCGTGTGGAATTTCAGGCGGTTGCGATTGGCGAGAATGGTGAGGTAGATGCTGGTGTTGATGCTTTCATCGACGCAATCTTGTTGGTCATGTCCGGTCTTTTGGAATGTGCCCCACTGATCGGCGTGTGTGCCGTTATAATTGCCGGTGACCGTTTCGAAGGTGGCGATGGATTGGGCGATGGCTTGGCGTTCGGCCTGCGCGGATTTGATGCGTTTTTTGAACGGTTTTTCGATGCTGCGCCATTCTTTTTTGGTGGGCGTGATCGTGTCAATGATTTGGCAGCCATAGTGACGGCAGGTTTGGAAGCTACCTTTTTCCGGCAGGGAAAGGCTGCGTTTGCTCAGGTAGGTTTCGAGCGTTGTGGGTTGCACGGCGCAGGCGCTTAAGAGGAGGAGCGGGAGGAGGGGTATCATTATGCGGTTCATGCGTTGATCTCGTCCTTGATCTCGATTGTAATCGGGGTGTGGTCGGAGGGGCGATCCCATCCGCGCGGGGTTTTATCGATGGTGCAGGATGTGAGGCGATCGGTTAGCTCGGGGGTGAGGAGGAAGTGGTCGATGCGGATGCCGTTATCCTTTTGCCATGCGCCGGCTTGGTAGTCCCAAAAGCTGTATTGTCCGGCGGATTTATTGTAAATACGAAACGCTTCGTATAGCCCGATATTTTTTAGGGCGCGGAAGGCGGCGCGGCTTTGTGGTTGGGTGAGGGCATCGCCTGTCCATGCGGCGGGGTCGTGGCAATCTTTGTCTTCGGGGATGACGTTGAAATCACCGCCGATGGCGAAGGGGATGTTGGCTTCGCGTAGGGTTTTAAGGCGGGCGTAGAGGCGTTTCATCCATGCGATTTTGTAGGTGAATTTTTCGGTGCCTATGGGGTTGCCATTGGGGAGGTAGATGTTGATGAGGCGTAAGCCATTCGTTTCAAATTCGATATAGCGGGCTTGTTCATCGCTGTCGTCACCTTCTAGTTTTTCCGCGATGATTGTGATTGGCGTTTTGGAGAATATCGCGACGCCGTTATAGGCCTTTTGCGTGACGGCGGCGGTTTGGTATCCGATGGCGGCGAAATCTTGCGCGGGGAAATCGATGCCTTTTAGCTCCTGCACCATGAGCACGTCAAGATTGGTGTCTTGCAGGTATTTGAGGACATGCTCTTTACGGGCTTTTATTGAGTTGACGTTCCAGCTAGTTATTTTCATGTTTTTTGTCCCTCTTTTCATCTGGACGTTGTTACTGCGCTTCTCGCGTATTATTATACGCTTCGTCGCTTGTGCCTAGTCCAGATAAAAATATGAACAAAAAATTCTTAAATCGCGAAACTTGTTCCGCATCCGCATCCTGAAACTGCGTTGGGGTTTTCGATTTTGAACTCGGAGCCGATGAGGCCTTGTTCGAATTTGACGGTGGAGCCAGCCAAAAACGGCAGGGAGATGTCGTCGGTTATGACGCTGCCTTCGAAGGTTTCGTCCTTATCTGTGCTATCCTCGGTCAGATCCAATTTATATTGAAAGCCGGAGCAGCCGCCGCCATCCACCGTGATGCGGAGCATGAGGGCGGGTTTGGATTGGAGCTCGCGGAGTTCTTTGATGCGATTAATCGCGCTGTCGTCGATGATTAGGGTCATGGTTTTATTATAGAGCAAAAACCACGGATGAACACAGATGGACACAGATATTTTTTTTCTTTCGTCATTGCACGGCTTGTCCGTGCAATCCATACTCTTAAGTGAATGACATGGATTACACGTATGAAGCGTGTAATGACGATTAGAGAAAAGTTATGAGTTCTAACCCATCCTATAATTACTGTGCCCTTCCTCTTGCTGCTTATGCTTGTGTGCCGGAGCAATCGCGGGGGCGGGTGTATGCGGAGAATGAGAGCAAGAACCGCACAGCGTTTCAGCGTGACCGCGACCGGATTATCCATGCGAGCGCCTTTCGCCGCCTTAAATATAAAACCCAAGTGTTTGTGTATGATGAGGGGGATCATTACCGGACGCGCCTGACCCATACGTTAGAGGTCGCGCAGATTACGCGCTCTATCGCGCGGGCGCTCATGGTGAATGAGGATTTGGCCGAGGGGATTGCGCTGGCGCATGATCTTGGTCATACGCCGTTCGCGCATATCG